>JBIIIA010000499.1:0-2575 GCA_044235195.1 Thermoflexales bacterium | reverse complement strand
AAGCCGCCGTGCGTGCGATGGTGCAGCGCACCGTCGACGAATTCGGCCGACTCGACATCCTCGTCTGCTGCGCCGGCATCTTCGGCAAGGAAACGCCGTGGCTCGAAATCAACGCCGAAACGTTCGAGCGCACGCTGCGCATCAACGTGCTCGGCGTGCATTACGCGCATCAGGCCGCCATCCCGCACATGCTGGCGCGCGGCTGGGGCCGCTGCGTCACCATCACGTCGGGCGCCCGCCTCGGCGCGCTCAACAACGTGCCCTATGGCGTCAGCAAGGGCGCGGTGTGGTCGTTCGTGCAGGCGCTCGGCAACGCATTTCCCAGCAAGGGCGTGTTCGTCAACGGCGTCGAGCCCGGCCGCGCACTCACGCAGATGGTCGTGCCGCGCTTCAGCCAGGAGCACCTCGACAATCCCGGCGTGCCGATCGGCCGCTACTCCGACGCCAATGAAGTGGCTGAGGTCATCGAATTTCTCACGTCCGAGCGCAACACGTACACCACCGGCGCCGTGTGGAGCTGCAAGGGCGCCAGCGGCTGGAGCTAGTTCGCCATGCAATACAACCGACTCGGCGGCACCGGCCTGCGCGTTTCGCGCTTCTGCATCGGCACCGCCTTCCGCGCCTCGCTCTTCCGCGACGACGCCGACGAATCGACCAGCATTCGCACGATTCATCGCGCGCTCGACCTCGGCGTCAATTTCATCGACACCGCCAACTACTACAGCTTCGGCCGCTCGGAGTCGGTCGTCGGCAAAGCCATCCGCGATCGCCGCGACGATGTGGTGCTGGCCACCAAGGTGTTCTCGCAGATCAACGCGAACCCGGGCCCCAACGACAGCGGCTTGTCGCGCTATCACATCCTGCGCGAGGTCGACCGCAGCCTGAAGCGGCTGGCCACCGATCACCTCGATGTGTACTGGCTGCACGGCCACGACGCCAATACGCCGCTGGACGAGACGCTGCGCGCGCTCGACGACCTGGTGCACTCGGGCAAGGTGCGCTACATCGGCTGCTGCAACTTCCACGCATGGCAGGTGTGCGAAGCGCTGTGGCGCAGCGACGCGCTGCGCACCTACGCCTTCGTGTGCATCCAGAATCAGTACAGCCTGCTCAACCGCTTCGAGATCGAGCCCGAGCTGGTGCCGCTCTCGAAGAAATACGGCCTCGGCATCGTCACATACAGCCCGCTCGCCATCGGCCTGCTCTCCGGCCGCTTCCGCCGCGGCCAGCCGCCGCCCGCCGGCACGCCGTGGACGGACAATCCACACTACGCGTCGCTGTTCGATCGTATGCTCGACGAACGCGCCGATGCCATCGTGCAGGCGCTCATCGACATCGGCGCAGAACACGGCCGCACCCCGGCGCAGGTCGCCGTGGCGTGGATCCTCGATCATCCCGAGATCTCGTCCGTCATCATGGGCCCCGACACGCCGGCGCACGTCGACGACGTGCTCGGCGCCGCCGACTGGTCGCTGCCGGCCGACGCCCGCGCCCACCTCGACGCGCTCTCCACCGATTCCCCTCGCATCAAAACCGCCTAGGAAAATATGACGACACTCCGCTTCGCCTACAGCACCATCAACTGGGGCGACACCTGCCACCTCCCGACGACGTTCGATGAAATCCGCCGCACCGGCTGGCACGCCGTCGAGCTGTTCGCCCATTCGCTCGAATGGATGGGCACGCCGCGCCGCATGAAATCCCTGCTCGGCGACCTCACGCCCGCCACGCTGTTCGGCACGGTCGATCTACCGTCCTCCGAGCGCCAGCTCACGATCGCCAAGAACCGCATCGACTACTGCGCGGAGATCGGCGCCACGGCGTACGGCCTCGTCGGCGCCGGCCGCCCGCGCAGCCGCCCGCCGACCGACGCCGAGATCTGCGAACTCGCCGGCCTGTGCGAGGAAATGGCCGCGCACGGCGCGAACGTCGGCGTGACCGTGGCCTACCACCCGCACACGCGCTGCACGATCCAGTACGAACACGAGATCGACCGCATGCTCGAGGTTACACAGCATCTGACGCTGTGCCTCGACGTATCGCACGTGGCGCTCGTCGGCGAGGACCCGGTCGTGCAGCTGAACAAGTACGCGAACCGCCTGGGCTACATTCACCTGAAGGACTGGGGCCGCGGCGACTTCCTCGAACTCGGACGCGGCGACATCGGCATCGATTTCCCCGCCTGCCTGCGCACCCTCGAGGCGCAGAATTTCAAAGGCTGGATCGTCGTCGAACAGAGCACCAGTGAAGTCTCCGCCGAGCACAGCGCCGAGATCAACGCCCGCTATCTCACCGCCGCCGGCTACGCCATCTGATCGAGCGATCGATCTTTTCCCTACTCATCATCATGTTGAAACTCGGAATCTTCGGCACCGGCGTCATGGGCCAGCGCCACATCAAGGGACTCGGCCAGCTTCACAAAGTCGGCCGCCTGCCGTTCGAACTGGCCGGCATCTGCGACCTGAATCCGGCCAACGCATCGCGCGGCGCGGATCTGGCGGAACAGCTGCTCGGCGTGCGGCCGCGCACGTTCGGCAGCTTCGCCGAGATGCACGCCGCCGTTGGCCTCGACGCC
>JBIIIA010000121.1:0-8688 GCA_044235195.1 Thermoflexales bacterium | reverse complement strand
CAGCTGCTTCCAGCGGCCGGCGCCGTCGACTTTGGCGGCCTCGTACAACGCAGGGTCGATGTTGGTGATCGCCGCCAGGTAAATGATGCTGCCCCAGCCCACCGTCTGCCAGATGCCGGACACGACATAGATCGGCCAGTACCATTCCGGCAGCGTCATGAACTGAATCGCCTCGATGCCGAAAACGCCCAGGATCTGATTGATCATTCCCTCGCGCGCCGTGAAGTCCAGCACCATGCCGACGAGCACCACGATCGAAATGAAGTACGGCATGTAGGTGATCGTCTGCACCGTGCGCTTGAACCACGGCGTCGTCACCTCGTTCAGCAGCAGCGCCAGGATGATCGGCGCCGGGAAGCCGAACACCAGATCGAGCACGTTGATCGCCAGTGTGTTGCGCACCAGCTGTCCGAAGCTCGGGCTCCCGAAGAAATCCGTGAAGTTCTCCCAGCCGATCCAGTCGCTTCCGGTGATGCCCAGCATCGGCACGTAATCGCGGAACGCGATCTGCGCGCCGTACATCGGGGCGTAATGGAAGATGACATAGTACGCCAGCACCGGCAGCAGCATCAAATAGACATATTTGTTGCGCCTGAAATCGCGAACCACTTCCTGTGCGAAGCTGGCTTTTTTCTTCTTCGCAGTAACCGCCATGCACACCTCTCCATGACGACGCACATTGCATGCGTCGGTGAGTTTCGTCGAACATGCATTCGAAGCAGCGAACGAATCCGCCGAGCGTTCGACATGTTCGGTGAAAACAAACGTGCGTCGCATCGGAAGTCCGATGCGACGCCGTAGATCGGGGCACGCACAGCGAGCGCGCACCCCGAAGCACAGTTCGCTCGTTTACTTGCGGCTGTAGTAGCGTCCCAGCGCAGCCTGCTGAATCGCAATCGCATCGTCGATGCCCAGGCTCTTCAGCTCGGCCACGAAGCCGTCCCAGGCCGACACCGGCTGCGCACCGGTCACCGTCTTGGCCAGGTTCGTGCGCAGGCGCGTGATCACTTCCGTCATGATCTTGCCGAAGCTGCGGCTCTCCGCCTGCGTCGGCGTCACCGGCGGCATGATGCGGCTGTGATCTTCGTTCGACCACGTCTCGTAGGCCGCCTTCTGCTCGGGCAGCGCGAAGTACTGCTCGAGATAGCGGATGTCCTGCACGAACGGGCCGGAGAAGTTCGAGCGCGCATGCTGCGCGATGCTCTGCGCCAGCGGCAGCTTGGTCGGCTTGATGATCTCGTCACGCCACTTCGGATACCCCTTGACCAGGTCGTACTGCTCGCCTTCCTTGCCGAAGTTGAACAGCATGTGGCCGGCCTCGGTGTACGGATAGTCCAGGACCTTCAGCGCCGCGCTGACGTCGCGGCACGACGTGGTGATCGCCGCCGAGCCGCCGCCCGGATACGCATTTTCCATCTGGCCGAACGCCGAGCGGCTGCCCGTCTTCAGACCCGGATACTGCACACCCTGCAGCTCGAATTTCGCGTTGTTCGGGCGCGCCAGCGTGGTGATGCGACCCACGCCGCTGCCGACCAGCGCCACGCCCGAGGCGATGTTGCCGGCCAGAATCTGCGCGTCCCACTGCGCCTGCGTCATCGTGAAGGTGTCCGGATGGATGAAGCCCTGCTTCCACCAGTCCGCCATCAGCGCCAGGAATTCCTTGTACGCCGGCTCGATCGGGCCGTACTTGACTTTGCCGCCCTCGTTGTAGAAGCCGTTCGTGATGCCGAATGCGCCGATGAACGCGCCCGAGTAGCCGAAGCTCTCGTCGCCGCGGCCGAACAGCCAGCTGGTGAACGGATACTCGTCGGCCTTGCCGTTGCCGTTCAGGTCCTTGCCCTTCATCGCCGAGAACATCTTGGTCCAGTCGTCGATCGTCTTCGGCGCGCTCAGACCCAGCTTCTGCAGGTAGTCCTTGCGCACGTACGGGCCGGCGAACGTCTGCAGACCGGGATGGCCGCGCAGGAACGGGAAGCAGTAGATGTCGCCCTCGTCCGTGGAGATCATGCGGCGCCACTCGGGGTGCTCCTCGAGGACTTTGCCGAAGCCGGGCAGGAAGCCCTTGTCGATGAAGTCGTTGAGGCGCAGCAGCAGGCCGTCCTTGATCGCGCGCGCCGGGCCGCCGGCGTAGCCGTTCAGCCAGTTCCACTCGATGATGTCCGGATATTTGCCCGACGCGATCAGCAGGTTGAACGCTTCCTGCGCCTGCGGATTGTCCGGCACGTGCTGGAAGTCGATCTTCACGCCGGTGATGCGCGTGAGCTCCTTGTAGCACGTCAGGTCGTTGTAGTTCTTCAGCGTGGCCGCCACGTTGCCCGAAAGCGGGGTCCAGTAGCTCACGCTCGCACCCTGCGCCGCCGGGCGCGCCGGGGCCGCCGCCGACGCCGCGCGCGGGGCGACCATCGCCGCCACGGCCGCGCCGCTCGCAGCGCCCGCCGTCGCCAGGAACTTCCTGCGTGTCATTTTGGTCTTCATAGTCTTCTGTTTCCTCCTGAATCAATTGCTGTCTCGATTGCCTGCGATCGAATTCGATCGCTTCCGTCCACTGCGCCGAATTGGGGCCGGCGCAGAAAAACGCTCCTCAGTACCCGTCGTCGGGCTTGGCCTGCTTCTGCGCGTAGTACGCCAGCCGGTCACGCACCGTCTCGTCGGCGACGGCCTGCGCCTTCGCCTTGTCTCCTCCGAAGAAAAAGCCGATCAGCCAGTCACGCCCGAATTTGACGTGATTGACTTCGTCGGCCCAGTCGAAATCCTGAAAGGTGGCCATGAGCGCATGGCCGGCCTTGTCGCGGCACCATTCCCACTCGCCGCGCTTGCCGCCCGGGTGCTTCATCATGGCCGCCTCGGTGGCAATCGCCAGATGCGCGTAGCGCTTCTGCGGCGCGAACGGCATCGTGTGCCCGGCGTATCCCACCCAGCTCGGCAGCGACTCGAGTGCGATGCCCTCACCCGCCAGCGCCGCCTGGCCGAACAGGCTGTGGCGCACCTCGTCCCAGCAATGCCGCGCCAGCGCCACGCAGCCTTCGTACGGCAGCTCGCGCCACTCGAACAGCACACTCGCGCACAGCTCCGCCGCCGTCATCTCCTGCGCGCGCACCCACATCTTCGCCAGCAGCGCGACGCGCACGTCTTCGCCGCCCTCGCCGTACGGGTTGACTTTAGGCACGGTCGTGCGGAAGCGTGCGTCGCGCGCAAATTCCTGCGCCGGCGCAAATTCGCCGTCGCTGCGCGGCGCAGGCAGATCGAAAGACGGCTGCTCGCCCTGCAGGCCGTCGACGCCGCCGGCCGCATCGAGGTACGCCTGCAGATGCGCGCGCCACTCCGCCGCGCCGTTCGCCTGCGCAGCGCCGAACTGCAGCTGCTCGTCGAGGTCGCCCGCGACGACGCGGATCACGCGCATGGTCGGCGCATCGACGAGCGGGTTGCTCTCGTGCACGTAACGCTGCAGCGCCGCGCGATAGGCCGGCAGCGCCACGCCGTACAGTCCCGCCGCGAATTCGTCGTCGCCGCGCGACGCCAGCAGCTCGCCGAAGAAATCGCCGAGCTTGCCCTCGGCCGCACGCACGATGTCGACGTCGTGGCCGCGCATCTCGCCCAGCCGCTCGCGCCACAGGCCCCACTGCGCCGCGCTCTCCCACAGCTGGCGCCCGAGCATGGCTTTGAAATCCCAGTTCGCCGTCTCGTTCATGCGCCCGGCCTGCACGCGCATCAGCTGCTCGGCGAACGCGCCGAAGCGCGCGACGCGGCGCGCACACTCGGCCACGCTCAAACCGATGCGGTGCACGTCGCGGATTCCCGTGTATTTCTCCATGTCCATCGTCCGGCTCCCGAACCTACCGACGCCCCTCGAACAAGTCTCGCCCACGGACGAGCGCGCGTATTTTGCGGTCTGCCACCGATCGGTGCAACATCCAGAATCCGCAGTCGGGATGCACCCAGCGCACGCGTTCGGCGCCGAGCACCTGCACCGCTCGCTCGATGCGCGCCGCCACTTCGTCCGGCGTCTCGACGTGGTTGTCCTTGATGTCGATCACGCCGATGCCCAGCGCGATCTCAGGCTTCAGGTCACGAAAAATCTCCAGCTCGGCGTCGCCGCGCCGCGCGAATTCCAGCACGAGATGGTCGACGTCCAGCGCGTTGCAGAACGGCAGCAGGTCGCGGAACAATCCCTGCTGGATCGTCTGGCCGCCGTAGTTGCCGAAGCACAGGTGCACCGCCTTGCGCACGCCGGACGGCGCGCCGGCCAGCACTTCGTTGATCGACTCGGCCGCCCACAGCCCGTCGGCCGGGCTGCCCGGCAGGTTCGCTTCGTCCACCTGCAGCACCTCGGCGTCGATGCCGGCCACCTGCCGCCGCAGCGCCGCGCCGATCGCCATCGCCAGCTCGCGTCGGTCGCCGTAGTGTTTGTTGAGCAGCGTCTTCGTCAGCATGTACGGGCTGGTCACGGTGAACTTCAACGGCGTACGGGTCAGTTCGCGCACGGCGTCCCACGACGCCTGCAAATCCATCGCCCCTTCGTCGATCGGCCCGCGCACCACCCCGGCCGGCACGCTGCGGAATCCCATGCCCCGCTGCGCACGAAACTCGGCCAGCTCGGCGCGCGTCAGCGGCGATTCCACGCCGTCGAGCGGGCGCACGAAGTATTCGATCATCCCGTTCGTCTCGGGATGGTTCGGGTCGAAGCGCGAAAGTTCGCCGTCGCTGATCACGTCGACGCCGGCCAGCTCCTGCGTCTTCAGCACCACCAGCAGCGCGTCCCGCAGCGCCGGCGTCGATGGCATCGCCCCCAGCCATGCCGGGATCGGATAGCTGCCGACCACCGTGGTCAGAATTCCTTCTCGTGTCGTCGTGCTCATTCCGTCGTCTCCATTGCTGTTTCGAAAATATGCTCGGGGTTCACGCCGTCGCCGTAGCCGAACGGCGCATCGACCATGCTGCCGACGTGCAGCGCTCCGCCGCGCACGCGCAGCGCCGCGCAGTCTCGTGTCATGTGCTCATACGCGTCGCCGTGCGCAGCGAGCACGGCATCGTTCACCGCGCGCGGGAACATCGACAAGCCGCGGAAATAGTGGTGGCCGTTGCGCTCCACGTTCGCGATGCCCAGCGTCGCCATCACCGCCAGGTCCTGCTGCAGGGCGATCGGGCCGACGTTGGTCAGGTCTTCGCCGGTCTGCAGGCCGCCGCGCACGGCGAACAGGCAGGCGTTGGCAGCACCGCGGAACACGCCCTTGCAGTTCTTGTGGCTGGCGCCGGCATAGCCCAGATCGAGCGCCGCGCGCGCATCGAGCAGGTCGCCGTCGGCTTCGTCGATGATGATGCGCGGACGCGACGGCCACGCCCGCAGCGCCGCGCCGGTTTCTTCGGTCAACGAAACGGCGCGAGCCAGCGGCTGTTCGACGAACAGCAGCGTGTCGCGCATGCGCCGCAGCGCCGGCTCGCTCAAGATTTCTTCCCACCAGGCACGAAAAGATTCGATGGTCGGGAACTGCTCGTTGCCGTCGAGTGAGCAGACGTACGCCGCGCAGTCGGCGTCGAGCACCGCCGCCACCGCGCGCAGCCGCTCGCGATCACGCGCAGCATCGCCGCTCACCTTGATCTTGAAGTGCGTCAGCCCGTAGCGCCGCACGTTGGCCGCCAGATCCTGCGGCAGTTCCGCCGCGTCCTCCGCGCCGGTCAGCGCGTCGAGCCAGCCCACGGTGTGGCGCACATGCACTTCGCGTAGCGGCCGCGCCGGCAGCAGCGCGCGCCAATCGCCGCCGGCCAGTTCTCCGTGCACGGCTGCCGGATCGAAGCCGAGCAGCCCGCCGCGCAGCGCCTCGTGAAACACCGCGCCGGACGCCCGGCACTGCGCATCGATCACCGCGCGCTCGATCAGGCTGGCGGCGAACGACGCCAGCAGCGGCGCGCGCCGCTCGCCGTCCGCGTCGCGGGCGTCGCGCATCGCCGCGTGCACGTGCATCCAAAAATCGAATGCGTTCGCAGCCGCTCCGGCTTCACATGCGATCGCGCACGCCGCCTCGATCGCGCGCTGCATTTGCGCCACGTCGTCGTCGATGCTCGTCGCCGGGTTCTTCACGAACCACTTCGGCGCCAGGTTGTCGGCGGCGTAGCCCACCGCGCGGCGTCCGTCGATCTCCGCCTCGACGCGCACCACGCCGTGCACCATGCCGTGCACGGTGACGATGCCGTAGCGGAACGGCATGCGCATCGCGAGCGGACGGCAGCGGAGTGTGGCAGCGTGAACGCGGATCATGGTGTCTCCCGGAGTCGTGCTACGGACAGGCCGACGCTTCGATGTCGCGGATCGCCGCCAGCTCGCGCGGCAGATGCACTTCGGCCGGCTCCCAGCCGATCCACTCGCCACTCAGGAAACCGGAGTAGCGCGCGCCGCACAGCAGCTGCAGCACACGCTCGTGGTCGTAGGCGCCTTGCCCGATCGGCCGCCATTCGAGCTTGTCGGCGGCCATGGTGCCGTCGTGAAAATGCACGTGGCGAATGCGGCCGTTCAGCGCGGCGAACGCCTCGTCGGGCGTGGCGTGCGCGATGCGCGTGGTGTGCTGGTAGTCCCAGTTCGCGCCGATGCGCGGATGATCGACGAGCGCCAGCACCGCCGCCACGTGGCGCGGGTCGCACCAGTCGTCGTGCGTCTCGATCGCCACGTCGACGCCGCGCTCCTCGGCGCGTGGCGCCAGCGCGCGCAGCGCCGCCGCCACGCCGGCGATCGCCGCCTCGCGCGTCACGCCGTCGGGAACTTTGCCTCCGAAGACGCGGATCACGCCGGCGCCGACGTCGGCCGCCAGGTCGATCGCCTCGAGCGCCTGCGCCACGTGTTCGTCGGCGATCGCCGGGTCGGCGAAGCGGCAGCCGGTGGCGATGCAGCAGATGTGCACGTCGTGCGCACGCGCCAGCGCGCGCGCTTCGGCGCGCTCCTGTGCGCCGGAGCCGCGCTCGACGCCATGCTTGTGCCCGCCGTCGATGCGCAGCTCGACGCCGTCGTAGCTGTAGCGCCGCGCCGCTTCGAGCACGTCGGCCAGCGCCAGATCGGGCGTGGAGAAGGTCATGAATGCATATTTCATTCGTGCGTCCGTATCTAGAGTTCGATGCATCCCGCGCCGCCGGCGGAGGCGTAGATGGCGTCGGTCAGTTCCTGCAGCAGCAGCGCGCGCGTGAGCGACGTCGCCGGCTCGCGGCGCTCGCGCACCGCCGCGACGAAATCGGCCAGCGGCCCGCGATGCTGCGTGTCCCAGTCTTCGTCGCCCTCCCAGATCACTTCGCTCATCGTGCCGTTCGGCCCGGGCCGATCGAAGACGACCTGCTTGCCCTGCTGCGGCTTCATGTTCATGCGCAGCGACCCGCGCGCGCCGATGATCTGCCACGCTTCGTCGGTCTGCGCCGGCATAAATTCACCGCGCTCGTAGGTGAACGCCACGCCGTCGGCGCATTCGACGAACGCCGCCACGTGCGTCTCGGCATCCGAGCCGGGCGCGGCGTAGGCAGCGTATGCCGGGATGTTCGTCCACGTGCGCGCCAGCACGCGCTGCGGGCGCAGCGCCCAGCCGGTGATGCCGAACAAATAGTCGAGGTCGTAGCAGCCCCAGTTCACCAGGATGCCGCCGCCGTTCAGCGATTTGTTCAGCCGCCACACTGGCGGCGGATTCTGCGGCGGCGCGCCGGCGGCGATCACGTCGCGGCAGCGCACCACGCGCAGATCGCCGAGCGCGCCGGTCGCGATGAATGCGGCGATGGCCTGCGCCGAGGGCAGGAAGCGCAGGCGCGACGAACAGCAGGCGCCGACGAGATTGCCCTGCGCGGCGATCAGCTGCCGCACCTCGGCGGCGTTCATCGCCACCGGCTTCTCGGTGAGCACATGCTTGCCGCGGGCGAACGCGCGCAGTCCGAGCGACGTGCGCAGATGGGCCGGCAGCGCCAGCACCACGGCGTCGACGTCGGGGTCGTTCAGCAGCGCCTCGGGGTCGCCGTAGGTGCGCGCCACGCCGCATTTCTCGGCCGCCGCGCGCGCCGTTTCTTCGCGCACGTCGCACACCGCGACGAACTCAGCACCCGGGATGCTCGGCGCCAGGCGCAGATGCACCTGCCCGATCACCCCGCAGCCGATCAGGCCGAGTCGGATGTTCAGCATTCGACGTTCCGCCCTTCTCCGCCGTAGATCGACATGCGCGCGTCGTTTTCGATCTTCGGAAATCGGTTGCCCTGATAGTGGAACTGCACGGCGCGGCGGCGCTGCCCGCTGCCGTTGTGCGGCGTGCCGTGCACCAGCAGCCCGTCGAAGAGCAGCACGCCGCCCGGCTTGAGCGGCGCGGCGATGCACGGCGTGCCGAGAATTTCCGTGTCGCAGATCTGCCAGTCGCGGCGCATGTAGTGCAGGCGCGGCGCGCGCCCGATGTCCGGCAGCAGGTGCATGCAGCCGTTCTCCGGCGTGGCCTCGTCCAGCGCCACCCACACGCCCACCACCGGCTCGCGCACGTCGATGTTGAAATACGCCTTGTCCTGGTGCCACGGCTTTTCGCGGCCGAGTTTCGGCGGCTTGAGCAGCGCCATGTCCTGGAACATCTGCGGCGCCGATTCCGGGCCGAGCAGCCGCGACACCGTCGCCAGCAGCTTCTGGTGATGCGACAGCGCCTTCAGCCGCGCGTCGAATTCGACGAACCACATCAGCTTGCGCACCGC
>JBIIIA010000120.1:0-8691 GCA_044235195.1 Thermoflexales bacterium | reverse complement strand
TCCTCGGTGGTGATGTTCAGCCCCCAGCCGCCGACGTCGACGCCGCGCGGGTCGCGGTCCCACATCGGATTCGCGATGCCGAGTGGTTCGAACAGGCGCGGCGTCAGGTATTCGCTGATGCGCTGGCCGGTGACGCGCTGCACGATGGCCGAGAGCATGTAGGTCGCGCCGCTGTTGTAGACGAACGGTGCGCCGGGGGCGTGTTCGACCGGACGAGACAGGAAGGCGCGCGCCCAGTCGCCCTGCGGTTCGAAGAACAGCGCGTCGAGCGTATCGACGGCGTGGCCGGTCGCCATGGCGAGCAGGTCGCGCACGCGCATGGCGGCCAGATTGTCGGAGACTGCGCTCGGCAGCGCCTCCGGAAAGAACGAGATCACGCGATCATCGACGGTGAGTTTCCCTTCGGCGACGGCGAGGCCGACGGCGGTGGAGGTGAAGCTTTTGCTGAGCGAGAACAGCGCGTGCGGGCGGTGCGCGGCGTACGGCGCCCACCATGCTTCTGCGACGACGGCGCCGCCGCGCACGAGCATGAAGCTGTGCATGCCGCCGAGCTCGGCGTCGGCGCGGCGCAGATAATTTTCGAGGACGGACGACGAGATGCCGCGCGATTCCGGCGTGCTGCGCGGCAGGCGATTCACGATGCTGGACATGATGCCGTGCATGATCGTCCCGCGGGCGTGGATGCGCAACAGGGACGATGGGTGAATGGGCGACGACCTGGCCTCGCGTACGTAGAATCGATCTATGGCGGAACCCATCCTCGACCGACTCATGCGCTACGTGCGCATTCACACGACCAGCGACTCGCATTCCTCGTCCGTCCCGAGCACCGCGCGACAGCTCGATCTGCTGCGCATGCTGCGCGACGAACTCAGCGCGCTCGGTGCATCCGAGGTGACGCTGGATGAATTCGGCTACGTGATGGCGACGATCCCGGCGACCGTCGCGCACGACGTTCCGGTGATCGCATTTCTCGCGCACGTCGACACCGCGCCGGATTTCTCCGGCGAGAACGTGCGGCCGATCGTGCATCGCAACTACGACGGCGGAAAGATCGTGCTGCCCGATGATCCGCGCCAGGTGCTTGATCCGGCGGCGGACGAATGGCTGGCGCGCGCCGTCGGCAAGGACATCGTCACCGCGAGCGGCACGACGCTGCTCGGCGCCGACGACAAATCCGGCGTCGCCATCTGCATGGCGTTGGCCGAGCATCTGCTGACGCACCCGGACATTCCGCACGGCAGGATTCGCATCTGCTTCACGCCGGACGAAGAGATCGGCCGCGGCGTGGCGCATCTCGATCTCGGGCGACTGGGGGCGCGCTTCGCGTACACGTTCGACGGCGAGTTTCCAGGCGAAGTGAACTGGGAGACGTTCTCCGCCGACCACGCGGTGGTGACGATCGAGGGCGTGTCGACGCATCCCGGCACGGCGCGGCGCTACGGCATGGTGAACGCTGCGCATCTGGCCGGCAAGCTGCTGGCGCTGCTGCCGCGCGAAGGGATCAGCCCGGAGACGACCGACGGCCGCGATGGATTCATTCACCCCGTGGCCGTGCGCGGCACCACGGCGCGCGCCGAGGTTGAGTTCATCCTGCGCGACTTCGACAACGACAAGCTCGCTGCGCACGGCGCGAAGCTGCGCGGCGCGGCGGATGCGCTGCATGCGATCGAGCCGCGCGCGACCGTGACATGCACGATCACGCCGAGCTATCGCAACATGGGCTACTGGCTGAAGGACGACATGCGGCCGGTGCATCTGGCGTACGAAGCGTGCCGTCGCGCCGGTCTCGAGCCGCAGTCACCGGCGATTCGCGGCGGCACCGACGGTTCGCGCCTGACCGAGATGGGGCTGCCGTGTCCGAACCTGTTCGACGGCGCGCACAATCTGCACGGTCCGCTCGAGTGGGTGGCGGTGCAGGACATGGAGGCGGCGCTGCAGGTCGGCGTGCACCTGGCGCAGTTGTGGAGCGACGACGCGGTATGAGCAACGTCGACGTTTGGATGATCCATCGCCGGCTGGCCGATGCGCCGCATTTCGCAATGCCGGCGGGCTGTCGACTGCGCGCCTACGTCCCCGGCGACGTCGAGGCGTGGGTGCGCATTCAGCAGGCGGCCGAGACGTTCTTCACGCCGACGGCGCAGACGTTCGCCGAATCGATGGGGAGCGACGATGCCGTGCTGCAGGAACGCGTGCGGTTTTTCGTCGACGAAAACGGCGACGACGTCGGCACGATCACGGCGTGGAGCGACGCCGAATTCGACGGCGTCGATCGCGGCCGCATCCACTGGGTGGCGCTGCATCCGAGCGCGCAAGGGCGTGGGCTGGCGCGGCCGATGCTGTCGGCGGCGTGCGATCTGCTGCTTGCGCGCGGCTACGACACGGCATGGCTGTGGACGGGCACCGGCCGCACCGCGGCGCTGAACCTGTACCTGCGTTTCGGCTTCACGGCTCATCCGCGCGACGAAGCCGAACGCGCGGCGTGGCAGGCTGTTGCGCCGGGGCTGCGCTACGCGGTGCGGTGGGACGACTGACAGCAGACGGCGGACAGCAGACGGCGGACGGCCGTCAGTCGTCTGCCGCCAGCGCCTCGCGAATCAATTGCACGGCGGCGTCGAATTCATCGAGCGGCGCGCCGTGTCGCCACTGCAGGGCGCGCATGATCGCGGCGGCGGTGCGTGCGTCGCTGCGGGCGGCCAGCCAGTGCGCGGCGGCGGGCTTGCCGACGATTTCGGCCGTGGCCAGCGTATACCGCGTGCGGCACATCGTGAGGATGGCGTAGGCCTGATATTCGGCGTCGTGGAGATTGTGCGGATCATCGAGCTTCGGGGCCCACCATTCACGCAGGATCGCCGCGGCGGCGTGGACGCGTTCGTGCGGCGACACCGGATCGATCAGGTCGCGCGGCGGCGGGCCGGAGACGACGAATCCGTGTTCACGCGCCACGTGGCGCTGCAGGATCCAGTCGCTGCCCTGCGTTTCCCATGCGAAGTGGCCGTCGCTGCCGAGCCATGCATGAGCGTCGTCAGCGCGATAGCAGCGCAGATTTTCCAGCGGGATGTACACGCCCTCGTAGTTTTTTGCGAACGGCAGCGCGCCGGCGCGAATTCGCGCATGCAGCTCGCGCAGCGCGCCGAACTGCGCGACGTTCGGCTGCGTGCGCGTGACGACGAGAAAATCGACGTCGCTGCGCAGCGGGTCGAAGTCGCCCAGAGCGAGCGAGCCGAGCAGCAGCATGCCGAGGAAATCGTCGCCGAGCGCGCGCTGTGATTCATCGTGAATTGCGTGCACGAGGGGCGCGGCGACGGCAGCCTGCGGTTCTCGAAAAAAAATGGGCGTGGTCACGGCGTCGAGTGTAGCCGTCGTCTACACTACCCGCCTCATGTCGATACAGGAAATGTTTTCACTCGCCGGAAAGACTGCGCTGATCACCGGCGGCAGCGGCGACATCGGGATGGCGATCGCGCGCGTGTATGCCGAAGCCGGCGCGGCGATCGCGTTGAACGGGCGTTCGGTTGAAAAGCTGCATGCGGCGGCCGCAGCGCTGCGCGCGAGCGGCGCGGCCGTGCTCGAGCTGCCGGGCGACGTGGCGGACGTGGAAACGGCGCGTGCGGTTGTGGAGCAGGCGCATGCGTGGCGCGGGCGCATCGACGTATTGGTGAACTGCGCCGGCTCGAATCGGCGCAAGGCGGTGCTCGACGTGCAGCCCGAGGATTTCGAAACCATCGTCGCCGTGCATCTGCGCGGCGCGTATTTCACCAGCCAGGCCGTCGCGCGACACATGATCGCCGACGGCGGAGGCCGCATCATCCACATCGGCTCGGCCACGATCAACACCGGCCTGGCCGACGTGAGCGTGTACGGCGCAGCGAAATCCGGCCTGGCGGCGCTGACGCGCAGCATGGCGGTGGAATGGGCCGAGCACGGCATTCACGTCAACTGCCTGGCGCCGGGGTTCATCATGACCGAGCTGACGCGCGAAGGGTTGTGGGCGAACGAGCGCCGCAGCCGCTGGCTGCACGAACGCATCCCACTGCGGCGCCCGGGCCTGCCGGAGGAGATGGCCGGCGCGGCGCTGCTGCTGGCGGCGCCGGCCTCGAGCTACCTCACCGGGCAGGTGATCCACGTCGACGGAGGATTTGCCGCCGGCAGCAAATGGTGATCAGTTCGCCTGCGTCCGGATATCGCCGTCGCCGGCCGACTGCTCTTCGGGGATGGCGGCGCGCCACGCGGCCAGCGCTTCCGGCCCGATCGCTGCGCCGTGCGAGCGGTAGATGCGTTCGAGGCCGGCGAGCAGCGCGCGCGCATAGTGCGGCATGCCGAGCGTGTAGATGCTGCGCATGATGTGCGCCAGCCGCACGTAGTGCGGGCTCGCGGGCTTCAGCCACGCTTTGGCGCGCTCCTCGAAATTGGGAATGTCCGCCACGAACCAGCCCTTTTCCATGGCGTAGATATCCAGTCCGTAGAAGCGCATGATGATGCGGAACGACGTGTTCAGCTTCATGCGCAGCGCATCGTTCGAACGAAACGCGGCGATGTCATCCGGGGTGAGCGCAGGGATCTCGGGGTACAGTGCGCTCTGCTCGGGGAGCGGGAACATCCAGGGAAGGTGATCGTAGGCGCTGTGCAGGACGTCGTAGTCGAGATCCTGCAGATCGTCCAGCGATCGGCCGCGATGATCGGTGCGGCGTCCGGCGAAGAAATCGACGAATGGCTTGGACATGGCGAAGAATTCTACATTTCGGATTCGGTGGGAAATGAAAAGATCACATGTGGTTTTCTTCGCCGTGCTGCTGCTTGCGGCGCTTCTGCGCTTGTATCGCATCGACATGCTCGATCTGCGCTTCGACGAGGCCAGCGGCCTGCAGAACGCGCGCAACGCCGCGGGCGGCGCATTGCTGCTGACGGCGCCGTTCTCGGGGAGCGTGGTGGAACATCCTGCGATCTACGCGTATACGATGGCGCTGCCGTATCTCGTGTTGCACCAGTTCTGGTTCGTGGCCGTCTTTCGAATTCTTCTGGACGTCGCTGCGATCGGCATGCTGTGGCTGCTATGCGCGCGCGCGTTCGACGTGCGCACGGCGACGATCGCGGCGCTGTGCTTCGCCGTGGCGCCGTGGGCGGTGCAGTTCGCGCGCAAGATGTGGCTGGCCCCGCTGCCGATCTATCACACGCTGCTTTTGTGGGGATTGATCGAGCTCGTGCGATGGAAGCGCCCGCGTGGCTGGGCGATCACCGGCTGGGGTCTGGCGCTCAGCGTGGGCACGCATTTGAGCGCGGCGTTTCTCGCCCCGGTCGTCGTCGCTGCGGCGTGGATCGGTCGTCGCAGCTTTCGCTGGAAGCACGCGCTGCTCGGTGCGCTGCCGCTGCTCGTCGTCGCCGCGGCGTGGCTGGCGCATGCCGCCGCAGGAGATTTCGAGGAAGTGCGTGCAGCACTAGCCGGCGACGGATCTGCGCCGGGACGACGAGATCCGCTCGCGGCCGTGATGTTCGCGGCGCAGGCGGCCGGCGGCTGGAATCTGGGTTCCCTCACCAGCGGTGCGTTCGCGCAATGGCAGGCCCAGCTTCCGCCGTGGAGTTCGGCGATCGACGTTCTGCACCTGGCGCTGCTCGGCGCCGGTGTGGTGCTGCTGCTCGCGCGTGCGCTGCGCGCGGGCCCGCAGCGCGCGACGGCATTCGTGCTCGTCGCGTGGTGCGCAGCGGTGATGGGTGCGCAGGCGATGTCCACGCGTCCGCTGCAGCCGCACTACCTGCTGCCGCTGCTGCCGATTCCCTTCGTGGCCATCGGCCTGCTCGGATCGACGAGCGTGATGCTGCGGCGCATCGTCATGGCGGCGCTGGTGATCATCGTGCCGTGGCAGATCTGGACCACGCTGCGCTTCGCCGATTTCGTGGCCGTGCACGACACATCGAACGGCGGCTACGGCCCGCCGGTGCGCGCGGCGTGGGCGATGGCCGACGTCGCACGGGCGCGCATCCAGCGCGGCGAGGCAGCCGACGTGATCGTGGTCGCGCCGGGCGGCGACCCGGCCGTCGACGAGCAGGCGGCGATCATGGATGTGCTGCTGTCCGACGTGCCGCGTCGCTTCGTGCGCGCCGAAGACGGCATGCTCGTGCGCGGTGATGCCACGCAGTACGTCTTCACGCCCGGCGCGGACGATGCGTTGCGGCGGCTGCGCGAGATCGAGCCGAGCGCGCAGTGGGAGGTGCGGCGTGCATCCGTCTACGACGGAGATGCGCGTGTGTACACATCGATGAGCGGATCGGCGCTGCAGCTCGGCAACTTCACGGCGCAGGAAGCGACGTGGGAAGGCGGGGCGCGGCTGATCGGCCATCGTGTGCAGCGCAGCGACGCGCAGCTCGTCGTCGACGCGTTCGTCAGCGTGGTCGGCATTCCGGCGACCGACGTGCACTGGTTCGCGCGCGCGATCGACGGTGAGCGGCAGATCGCGTCCGTCGACATCGGCGGCGTGCGTCCGACGGCGTGGCGCGTCGGCGACGTGCTCGTGCTGCGGTTCCAGCTGGCGCTGCCTGCGGCGGATGCGGCCGTCACTCGCGTACGGCTCGGCGCGTACGCCTATCCGGAAATTCGGCAGCTGGCCGTGCTCGATGCGATGGGCAATCCGATCGACGACGGCGTCGACGTCGTGGTGCGTTAGCGGCGCATCACGGTCGGGCACCCTGCATGCTATAGTGCCCATCGCGTCGCCTCGGGTGACGCACATCATGCGCAGCAACCTCTAACTCCACGACGACTTCGATGTGTTCGGCAATCGCGCCGGGCACCGATTTTTTCGATGTGCAACAGTGTGCACGTCGGCTGCATTCGGCGTCGCCTATCCGTGGGCGGCGCGTCAAGAGAGGTTCCTCATGCTGCGCGCCAGCAATCTCGGCAAACATTTCGGAGCACTGCGTGTGCTCGACGACGTCAACTTTCTTCTCGGTGCAGGTGAACGCGCCGGCTTGATCGGTGCGAACGGCGCCGGGAAGACCACGCTGCTGCGCCTGCTGGCCGGCCGCGAGACGCCCGACAAGGGCAGCGTGTGGGTCGATCCGAATGCGCGCATCGGGTATCTCGAGCAGGGCTTGATTTTCGCGGCGGATGCGTGCATCGCCGATGTGCTGCGCGATCCGCGTGAGGACGTCATCGCCGAGATCGAGCGCTACGCAGAGGCGGTCGCGACGGACATCGCCGTGATCGACGACTATCAGCGCGCGCTCGATCGGCTCGATGCGATGGGCGGCTATCCGAACGAAGCACATCGTGCAGAAACTCTAAGCCAGCTCGGCCTCGCCGATATCCCGCTCGACACGCCCGTGCGTCATCTCAGCGGCGGCCAGAAGACGCGCCTGGCGCTGGCCAGCGTGTTGTTGAGCGAGCCGAACGTGCTGCTGCTCGACGAGCCGACGAACCATCTCGACATCGGAATGCTCGAGTGGCTCGAGGCTTGGCTGGCGCGATTCCCCGGCGCCGCGCTCATCGTTTCGCACGATCGCGTCTTTCTCGATCGTGCGGTCAATCGCATCTATGAGCTCGATGCGTCGATGCGCAGCCTTGCCGCGTATACCGGCAATTACAGCGACTATCTTGCGACGAAGTCGCGCGAGCGTGAGCAGCAGCAGCAGGCATATCAGGATCAGCAGGATGAAATCGCGCGCTTGGCCGAGGCTGCGGCGCACATGCGCGGCATCGCAAAATTTAAGGTCGGGGGAAAAGCAGACAGCGGCGACAAATTCGCCAGAGGGTTCTTTGCCAACCGCAGCCTCGGCACCCTCTCACGCGCGAAACGCATCGAAGCGCGCATCGACAAGCTGCTCACGGAGGATCGCATCGACAAACCACGCAGCACATGGCAGATGAAGGTCGACTTCAAAGCAGAGAGCGGCAGCCAGGATGTGCTCGTGCTCGACCATCTCACTGTCGGTTACGGCCAGAATGCGCTGTTGCGTGACGTGTCGCTGCACGTGCGGCGCGGCGAGCGCGTCGCGTTGCTCGGCGAAAACGGCATCGGAAAATCGACGCTGTTGAAAACCATCGCGGGTGTGATTCCGCCGCTGTCCGGTTCGCTGCAGCTCGGCCCGAGCGTGCGCCTCGGCTACTTTGCGCAGGAGCAGGAGACGATCGAAGCGCATCTGACGCCGTTGGAGAGCCTGCGCCGCGCTGCGCCGATGAGCGAAACCGATGCGCGCAGCTTCCTGCACTTTTTTCTCTTCACCGGCGATCAGCCGCTTGCGCGCAACGACACGTTGTCCTTCGGCGAACGTGCACGTCTGATGCTGGCGCTGCTCGTGGCGCAGGGCTGCAACTTCCTGTTGCTCGACGAGCCGATCAATCATCTCGATCTTCCTGCGCGCGCGCAGTTCGAACGTGCGCTCGCCGCCTATGAAGGCACTGCGCTCGCCGTGGTGCACGACCGCTACTTCGTGCAGGGCTTCGCTACTCGCGTGCTTGTGGCGGAGGAGGGGAGAGTGGAGGAGAGGTGAGAGGGTAGAGGGGAGAGGAAAGAGGGGAGAGGAGTGAGAAAAGAGTGGAGGCGTCTGCTCCTATTCTTTTCTCCTCCCTCTTCCCTCTTCCCTCTTTCCTCTCCGCCTCTCCACCTCTACACCTCTCACCGGCTTCCGAGCCGCTTCTGCACGATCACAAAAATCGCCAGCGCCGCGCTCATGCCGAGCACGGCGATCAGCGGCAGG
>JBIIIA010000498.1:0-2589 GCA_044235195.1 Thermoflexales bacterium | reverse complement strand
CGTCGCCGTTCTCCGGATCGTACGGCGGCGGGACGACCGCGTCGGCCAGCTACCAGCTCGCGATCTCGTGGGGCGGCATGTCCGGGCGCGTGAAGCAAGGCAATGTCGCCGCCTGCCTCGGCATCCTGTGCGACATGACCGGAAGCCGGATCTTCGCGCCGACGACTTTCAACCAGTTCAGCAACTGACGCCGCGCAGACGCCGCCGGTCGGATGGACGGCCATCCGCCGGCGGCGCACATTCTCGTCTCGTCGCGGAGCGAGCAAGGCCACGTCGATCAAGCGCGGAACAACTGCGTGAACTGCATCGCCGTGCTCATGTCGCCGCTGACGCGCAGGCGGCCGGTCATGAAAGCATTCGTCGCGTTCAGTTCACCGCGCGTGATCGCAGCCCAGTCCGCAGCAGAGATCTCGATGGAGACGGTGGGGTTCGGCACGGTACCAGTCTTCAGATCCGCCTTGCCGTCGGCGACGACGACGGTGTACACACCGCCGCCCTCGCCGCTCATCGTGAGCTGAAAGCTGGCGTTCAGCCCACGAGCAGCCTCGGGATTGAAGCGTTCGAGCATACTTTTCATGAGTGCGTTAATGTCGGACATGTTCGGTATTGTATGAGTCGGACAACTTGCGATGCATGCTAAGCACATCCATCGTTCGGAGTATTTTTCGACGACCGACGACCGACGACGAAAGTCATCCTTAACGCTGGAGGCCTCCGGACAGCCCGGCCAGCACCGCCTTCGGCATGCGACAGACCATGGTGTACGCCGGGTCGAACATGTTGCCCAGGTCGTAGCGCACGCACTGCCCCATCAGCACACCGATGGCGTGGCCATCGAGGCCGTAGTCCTGCGCCAGCCAACGCGCCATTTCGGTGGTGGCGTGCTGCGCCGCCTGATCGAGCGGCCGCGCATTGCCGACAGTGAAAATGTGCGTGTCGTCCTCGCCGCGCACCGTGCCGATCGAGCGGCCCTTGCGCAACGACAGCGTCACGGTCACCTCGGCGGAGATTTCGATGCCGGTGCCGGAAATTTCGCCGTCGCCCTGCCGCGCATGCACGTCGCCGACGTGAAACAGCGCGCCGGGGACGAAGACCGGGAAGAACGCCGTGACGCCGGCGCGAAAGCCGTTGTAGTCCATGTTCCCGCCGTACGGGCCGGACGTCGCCGTCGAGATCGCCTCGTTGCCGTCCGGGGCGACGCCGAAGCAGCCGATCATCGGCTGCACCGGCAGCGTGAAGTCGCGCAGCCCGGCCACCGGCGTGGACAGCTTCGCTGTGCCGGCCGCCATGTCGACGTCGAATTCACCGAGCGACTTTTCGCGGTCGGGAATTTCGCGCACGTACTCCGGATCGACGACGTTGTAGGCCAGCGGCGTGCGCACCCAGCCCATACGGCGGTTCGGGACGATGCGCTCGATGCGCACGGCGAGCACATCGCCGCGCTCGGCGCCGCGCACGAAGATCGGCCCGCTCATCGGGTTCGGCCCTTCGGTGACGCGACGGACGTGCTCGTCCTGTCCCCACGCATCGACGGTGGAAACGACGATCACGGCGCCGTCATCGACGACCAGCGCCGGTTCATGCGCGCCGATGGTGTTGTAGTAACGGATCGGGGAAAAGCGATGTTCAGCCACGCCGAGAGAATACGGCGGAATTCACGCTTGTCAACCGATCAGCGCCGCCAGGAGATCGGAATGATCCAGCGCGGATCCGCCGTCACCCAGTAGTTGCGCCGCCCCCAGCGAATGCACCACCAGTTGAGGTCGGCGCTCACCGCCAGCACGGGCGCCGTCTGGCCAACGTAGAGCATGCCGACCTTGGCGCTGTGTACCGACGCATGCTGGCGGATATTGACGTTCGCCAGCGCGCAGATGCGCGTGACCGGCGTGCTGCGCTCGGGCGCCTTCGCCTCGGACACGCCGGCCGCCAGCAGGCTCGCCACACCGGCGAGCACGCCGCCGCCGCCCAGCTTGAGGAACGCTCGTCGATGCATTGTTTTCACAGCAATCTCCTTGACCGAATGGAATACGGTGCAAGTATGCCGCGGTGCGCGCGGTTTCACAATGGGACGTTGGGCTCAGACACAACGATGGAGTCGCGTCTGAGCCCAAAGACCTACCGCAGCACCGGCACCACCGGGAACCAGTACGCCCGCAGATACGCCGTGCTCAGCGCGTACTCGCCCATCGGCCGCAGCGCCACGGTCATGACGCGCGTCGTCGGCTCGTACACCTGCCCGCGCACGAGGATCCAGCGACCGCTGGAGAGAGAAGTGAGGGGAGAGGAGTGAGAAGTGAGAGCACTGCTCTCTTCCTCTCTTTCCTCACTCCTCTTCCCTCTTTCCTCTCCCCCGATCCACTGATACAGCCACGGCCGCTCGCCGTCCGCGATCGCGAAGATGTTCTCGTCGACCGGCAGCTTGATCGTCACCGGGTTCGTCAGCGACGCCAGCGGCATCCAGTTCAGCAGCGCGTCCAACCGGAACGCGTACATCAGGATGTTGCCCGGCACGCCCGGCGCCGGCGGCAGCGGCGTCATCGTGATCACGAACATGCCGTCCACGCCCTGCGGCGGGATCGTCACCACCAC
>JBIIIA010000497.1:0-2595 GCA_044235195.1 Thermoflexales bacterium | reverse complement strand
CACCGCCCAGCTCCAGCACGAAGTCCTTGCCCGCGTCGTCCACGTCGACGAACGGATTCAGCTCGCCCGGCCCGGTGTAGTTCAAATCGATCTTCACCCCGCGATGCACGTTCGGCGCTGCGAAGCTCCAGCCCGCGCCGAGCCGCGCGTCATCCATCGCCCCGGCGTCCGCCGCCGCGCTCGAATACGTGAACGCCAGCGCCGGCGCGCCTCGGCTCAGCCGCGCCGGCAGCTCGACCGGCAGCGCGTAATTCACCGCCCCGCGAAACAGCGACACGCTCCCCGTGTTCGACGTCAGCGTCCACGGATCCAGCCGTCCGGCCTGCACTTCGAACTGCAGCCGGTAGTCCGAGAAATGCGTCAGCGCCGCCGTCAGTTCGCCCGTCTCCGCGTCGTACCACGACGGCACCACTTCCGGCTCCGCCTCCCCCGGCGGCAGATACAGCAGCACCGGCCGCACGCCCGCCTGCCGCTGCGCTTCGCTCAGCCGCTCGCCCAGCTGCACCGTCAGCGTCACCGGCGCGCCGAACGTCATCTCCGGACCGAACGAAAACTCCAGCGACTCCGCGCCGCTCCACACCACCGTCTCGATGTTCACGTCCGTCGCCAGCGCCTCCGCCGCGAACGTCAGCGTCGTCTCCGCCGACGGCGCGACGCGTCCGCCGTGCGCGCGCGACACGTTCGTATGCACGTTGTCATTTCCGAGATTCAGCACGTCGCGCCGCGTCGAGTGGAACCCGGATGCGGCGACGACGAACTCTGTTGTGATCTCCACGCGCGCCGGCGCGTCGTCCGCGAGGTGCAGCGTGAACGGCAGCGTGCGTGCGCCGCCGCGCGGCAGTCGCACGTCGCGCCATTCCGCCGTGCGCGTCGCCGCATCCCATGCCGCGCCGGAGCCGCGCGCGTCCAGCGCCGCGCCGTCCGGCACGCGCATCCGCACCGTCACCGTGATCCCGGATTCGTCGAGCGGCTCCAGCTGCCACGCGCCGTGCCGCGTCGCGCCGCGCCGCACGCGGTCCCGCTTCAGGTCGAGCGTCGCGCTCAGCGGCGGCGGCGCCGCGACCACCGCGGGCGCCGCCGCTTCCGGTTCGGCCCGGCCCGCAGGCGGGCCGCCCACTGCCGGCAGCACTTCATTCAGCGGCAGATCCTCGGGGAGAAAAGCGTCCGATTCGGCCGATTCAGCCGGTCCGTCCACCGTCTGCGGCGCGAGGGGCACGAGCAGCGCCCCGTCCGTCTGCGGCGCGGCCGGCACAGCCATCACGTCCGTCGGCTCGATGGGCACGCCCTGCGCGCGCACCGATCCGTGCAGCAGCAGCGACGCCGCCATGTTCAATGCCAGCGCCACGCACAGCGCGCGTCGGAAAAATACACCCATGTCTCCCCCCCGCTCATCTCTCTTCTCCGCCCTGCGCCCTCTTCACAGAACGGATGCGCCTTGCTGCCAGGTTCGTAGTTGAACTACAAACGCCGTCTGTTGTCCGCGGTCCGCCGTCCGCCGTCAAATGAACGCTTCCAGCCAGTCCACCATCGCGATAATGTCGCCGAGGTGCGCGGTCTCGAACGGCGAATGCGTGTAGCGCGCCGGAAAGACCATCATCGCGGTCGGGATGTCGGCCTTCATGAAGCTCATGCCGTCGCTGGCGAAGGACGTGTACACGCCGTGCTGCAGCGCAATGCCGGCCTGATCCGCGGCGCGCTCGAGCGACGCCGTCAGCGCGTGGTCGTAGTGCACGCCGCTGTCTTTGTGGATCAGCGCCGGCCCGCCGCCGAGCTTCATCGGCAGCGCGTCGTCGCGCACGGCCGGGATGTCGCTCGCCAGCCCGATCTCGATGATGATCGCTGCGTCGAATTGTTCGCGCGCCGCCAGCGCCGCCGCGCCGATCAGGCCGACTTCCTCCTGCACGGTGCACGCCAGCGTCACATCCCAGCGCATTTCATCGCGCTTCGCACGGCGCGCCAGCTCGGTCATCACCGCCAGCGAGACGCGATCGTCGAGCGCCTTGCCGGTCACGTACGGCCCGCGCTGCACGGTCTCGGCGCTCCACACCACGCGCGTGCCGGCCGTCACGCCGCGCGCGCGCAGCTCGTCGCGCGTCAGGCCGGTCTCCACCCAGAAGTCGTTCCACGTCAGATCGCCCGGCTCGGGCAGCGCCAGCGTGGCGATGTGCCCGGTCGCCGCGCCGATGAAGCCGTCGATCGGCCCGCTGCGCGCCAGCACCGTCACGCGCTGGCCGATCGTGAACGCGTTCCGCATGCTCCACGTGCGCGCCCAGCCCTGGCCGTTCGCCAGCCACAGGAATCCTTCCGGGTGCACGTCGCGCACGAGGAAAGTCAGCTCGTCGCCGTGCGCCGCCAGCAGCAGCTTCTTCCCATCGCCCCTCGCGCCGCCGCCCATGCGCCCGAGCACGTTGCCCAGCCGCGTCCGCTCGGTGCGCAGCCCCGCCTCGTCCCACAACGCCTGCATGCGCGCCGTGATCGCCGCCTCCTGCCCGCACGGCGCCACGATCTCCGTCAGTTCTTTGATCAGCTCGAACATCATTCCCTCTCTTCCCTCTTCCCTCTTCCCTCTTTTCTATCTTCTATCCACTATCCACT
>JBIIIA010000496.1:0-2598 GCA_044235195.1 Thermoflexales bacterium | reverse complement strand
CGTCGCGCTCACGAACGCCGGCGTCAACGAGCCCGGCTCGATGTCCAGATCGATCAGGTTCGCGTCGGTCGACGGCGCCACGGTCACCACGATCTCATATTCCTGCACAGCGCCGTCGGCGGCAGTGATAGTAATAGTGATAGTGGTTGTCCCAGACGATGCGATGTCGCACGTCGACGGCGACGCGTTCCCCGGCGCACACGCCCCGGCCGTCGACGAGTAGCTCACCGTCGCGCTGACGTCGCTCGTCGTCGCCGTCACCACCGCCGCCGTCGTGCCATACGGCACCTCCGCCGTGTACGACGTCGTCGTGCTCACGAACGCCGGCGACAGCGAGCCCGGCTCGATGTCCAGGTCGAGCAGCGTCACGTCGTTGGCCTCGTACGCGCCCAGGTCATGCCGCGCACCCGTCGGCCGCGCGGCGCCGCGGATGTCCGTCGCCACGCCGCTGTCCACGCCGGCGTCCATGCCGTCGCCGATCGCCAGGTAGTTCCCCGCCGCCGCGTCCACGAACTTCGCCGACCCGGTCACGAGATCGCTCACCGTCACCGTGCCGCTCGTCACCAGCGCGCCGCTGTCCCACAGCAATCCGCGCATGTCGATCGTGCCGGTCGCATCGGCATCCGCTGCCGCCGTATAGCCGGCCATCAGCGTATTCGTCAGGACGCCGATCGGCGCAGGGGCAGCGCCGCCGATCGCCACCGCCGTCCCCGTCCCCGAGAAAGTGTTTTGACTGCCCTGCAGGCCGGCACTGAAGTACAGATCACCGGCCTCACCAGCCGTGTTGCCGGCGAATACGTTGTTGATGACCTCCACGTCCGCGGCAAAGTACGCCGCCGCACCGTCCAGTCCAGCCACGTTGTGCAGCAGCTGCGAGCGCACCATCTGCGCCGGTGCAGCAGCGTACACTGCGCCGCCGTCACCGAGCGCACTGTTCGAGATAAACGTCGCCGCGGTTACCTTCGACGTCGCACCGAAGTACGCGCCGGCGCCCGCAGCCGGGATGCTGCTCACGGTCCCGGTCACTGCGTTTCGAGAGAACGTCGTTCCGCTCACGACGACTTCACCGAAGGCATACACGCCGCCGCCGTGCCCGTTCGCGGTGTTCTCCTCGAACGAACCGCCTTCGATCGTGCCGCCGAAGTTCAGCCACACCGCGCCGCCGTACGCATCGCTCGATGCCGTGGCTCGATTGCGGACGAAGCTGCTGTTCGACACTTCTGCGGCTCCGTAATCGACGTACACCGCTCCCGCATTCGGAGCCGCGTTGTCCGAAAACATCGTGTCGGTGATCAGCACATGCTGGTTCGAATACAGCGCACCGCCGTTCATATCGGCTGCGTTCGCGATGAACTGCGTGTTCACGATCTCGAGAGGCACGATGACCGGCCAGTAAAGGTCACTCTCGTCTATCCAAACGGCTCCGCCGTCCTCCAGCGCCGTGTTGCTGATGAACACCGAGTCCTCGATGCGTGCGATGGTCGTGACGTTTCCATCCGAACAGATCGCACCGCACGGCCCGTTCGCAGTGTTGCGTTCGAACCGGCTGCCGGAGATCAGGAAATTCGTCGACCAGCTCAGGTCTACGGCACCGTAGGATGACGAGTTGCTGATAAACACAGTATTCGTCAGGTAGATCATGCCACCATAGCTCGGGTATCCTTTCGCGGCGGCATACACCACGCCGGTGCCCAATCCGCTGTTCGTCAGGAACTGCGTCGCACTGATGTGCACATCACCGTTCAATGAGATATCCAGAGCGGCTCCACTCGGTGAAGTGTTTCTTTCGAATACACTGCCTTCGATCTCGCCACCTCCCATCATCTTCATTCCGGCGCCTCTTCCGTTGTTGGATATTTGCGCCGTGAAGCCGGTATTGCTGATGAAGCTCGTATCGCGCACGATCGCCCGGCCGGAGATATAGGCACCACCGCCATGACCTCCGAAGTTCGTGATGAAGCGGCTGGCGATAATCGTCGCCGTTGCACCGGCATACAAGCCGCCACCGTCGTTGCCATTGGCGCTGGGAGTAGGATGAGTTCGGTTGTTGTAGAACGTCGTGTTCGACACGAACACTGCCGCCGTCGCGTACACACCTGCGCCGTTAAACGTGATTTCATACGCAGGGTACTGCACTCCACGACCATTCTGAATCGTCAGGTTCTCGATCGTGATCGGCGCCGTCGCCGTGATCACGCGCCCGGTTCCCTGCCCATCCAGCACCGTCGGGTTGGCCGCCGGGTCCGCCGTCGTCCAGTTCGTCGTCGTGTAGCCGCCGCGCAGCGTCAGCGCCTTGTTCACGCCGACCACGCGCGTGTCGACCACGCCGGCGCACGTGCCGGCGATCTTCACCACGCTGTCGGCGTTGGCCGCCGCCACTGCGTTGCGCACCGCGGCAGCATCGCCGCTCATGAAGTCCGTCACGCCGTCGCCGGTGTATTCGGCGAAGCAGGCGGCGCGCTCCAGCAGCAGCACGTAGCTGCGCGTCGTCACGCCGTCCTCGGCCGTCACCGTCATCGTGACGGTGTTCAAGCCCGGGGACAGCGCGCAGTCGTGCGCCGTCGGCGTCACCACCCCGCCGCCCGTCGTCGGCGTGCA
>JBIIIA010000495.1:0-2599 GCA_044235195.1 Thermoflexales bacterium | reverse complement strand
CTGATGGAATGGGGCATCCTCGTCTCGCTGTTCATCGCGCGCTGGCGCATGCAACGCGCCTCCGCCGATGCCAGCGTGCCCCTGCGCGAAATCCTCGTCGACACGCTGCGCGGCCGCAGCGTCATCCTGCTCGTCGGCGGCCTGCTGATCGGCTACCTGATTGGTGAAAGCGGATTCGCGCCGATCAAGCCTGTATTTCAGGATGGCTTCCGTGGCATCCTGACGCTGTTCCTGCTCGAGATGGGCATGGTCGCCGCGCGCCAGCTGCGCGAGTTCTTCAAGCTCGGGCCGCGGCTGCTGGTGTTCGGCATCGGCGTCCCGATCCTGCACGGCGTCCTCGGGGTGTGCCTGGGCACGTTCGCCGGCCTGTCGCTCGGCGGCAGTTTCGTGCTCGGCGCAATCACCGCCAGCGCCTCGTACATCGACGCGCCGGCTGCGGTGCGCGCCAGCCTGCCGCAGGCGAATCCGAGCATCTACCTCACCAGCTCGCTCGGCATCACCTTCCCGTTCAACCTGCTGATCGGCCTGCCGCTCTACTACAACTTCGCCGTGTGGCTGCACGGCGCGGTCCAGCCCCTTTAAAACGGCAGCTGCAGATCGAAGTGAATCGCCGCCATACGGAACACCACCGTGGTGACGAGCGAAGCGGCCAGCGCGGCATCGGCGTCGATGCCGATCACGCGCAGGACCACGAGAACCGCCGCACCGGCGAACGTGCACGTGACGTAGAGCTGGCTGCGACGGCGAAACACCTGGGGAATCTCGGCGCAGATCACGTCGCGCAGCACACCGCCGGCCGTGGCCGTCAGCATGCCCATCATCACCGCCGGGATGGCCGGCGCGCCGCTCTGCAGCGCCAGCGACGCGCCGCCGGCCGTGAACACGCCGAGCCCGATCGCATCGACGATCTGCAGCGCCGGCCCTTCGATGCGGATCGGCAGGTAGCGCAGAAACGCCATGCCCACCAGGCACGCCACGAACACGATCGCCGGCTGCTCCGGGTTGGCGATCCAGTACAGCGGATGCCGATCGAGCAGCACGTCGCGCAGCGTGCCGCCGCCGAACGCGCTCAGGAACGCCGCGGCGTACGTCCCGATGAAATCCATTTCCTTGCGCCGCGCCACCACCAGCCCGGAGTACGCGAACGCCAGCGTGCCGAGGAGCTCGAGCATCAGATAATCTTGCCGTCCTTCAGGCGCATCACGCGGTCGGCCACGCCGACGACTTCTTCGCTGTGCGTGACCATCACGAGATTGCGGCCGGCGCGGCGCGTGAGCGTGTCGAGCAGGTCGAGCACGCGCGCGCCGGTGTCGGCGTCGAGGTTGCCGGTCGGCTCGTCGGCGAGTACCACCAGCGGGTCGTTGATCAGCGCGCGCGCGATGGCCACGCGCTGCTGCTCGCCACCGCTCAGTCGATCGGGAAACGCATCGATGCGGTGCGACAGGCCGACCTGCTCGATCAGCTCGGCTGCGCGCGCCTGCGACCGCGCCGCCGCCTCGCGGCCGGCCAGTTCGAGCGGCAGCACCACGTTCTCGCGCACCGTCAGGGTCGGGATCAGATTGAACGCCTGAAAGACGAAGCCGATGTGGCGACGACGAAAAAGCGTGCGATCCTCGTCGCTCATGCGCGTGATGTTTTTGCCGTCGATGTACACGTCGCCGGCCGACGGTTCGTCGATGCCGCCGATCAGGTTCAGCAGCGTGCTCTTGCCGCTGCCGCTGCGCCCGAGCAGCACAGCGAACTCGCCGCGCGCGAACGACACCGACACATCTTCGAAAATCGTGCGCACCACGCCCGCTTCCTCGAAGCGGCGCGTGACATGTTCCAGCCGGATCAAATTTTCAGTCGTCATACGTCCCTGTAGATCACTTTTCCCGCCGGATACGACGGGCCGACGGCCACCTGCGACGCGGCGGCGGCGTCGGTCATCCAGAACAGTTTTCCGGCCGGCATGATGCCCTGCGCCGGCAGCGCGGTCGGCTCGTAGTCGCCGAGCAGCACACGCCGCAGCATCGGCGCTTTCGCGGCCCCGGCCACGAGGAAGATCACCGTGTCGGCGGCGTTGATCAGCGGCGCGGTGAACGTGATGCGCACCGCACCGAGCTTCGCCACATGGTTCTCCATCACCAGCCGGTCGCCCGGCTCGAGCGCCGCCGTACCGGGGAAGAGCGACGCGGTGTGGCCGTCGTCGCCCATGCCGAGCAGGATCAGGTCGAACACCGGCCAGCCGACGGCGTCGTCCGGCATCTCGAACGCATCGCGCAGCTCACGCTCGTACGCGAGCGCAGCCTCGGCCGCGCCGAGCTCGGTGCGCACGCGGTGCACGTTCTCCGCAGGGATCGGCACGCGCTGCAGCAGCGCATCGTCGGCCATGCGGAAGTTGCTGTCGGCGTGGTCGGGCGGCACGTCGCGCTCGTCGCTCCACCAGACGTGCACGCGTTCCCACAGCACCTGGCGCGCGAACTCGGCCGCACTCAGCAGCTCGAACAGCGCGCGCGGCGTGCTCCCGCCGCTGAGCGCGACGTGAAAGCGGCCGCGCCGCTCGATGGCCTTGCGCGCGAAGAACACGAACGCGTTCGCCGCCAGGCGCGTCAGCGAC
>JBIIIA010000494.1:0-2600 GCA_044235195.1 Thermoflexales bacterium | reverse complement strand
GGGGGATGCGTCGGCGAAGGCGATGGCGTCGGCGATGGCGTCGGCGGCGCGGCGCTCGATGGCGGCGGCTTCGTCGGCGGTGAGCTTGTTCTCGGCGATCAGGGTTCGTTCGAAGCGCGCGATGCAGTCGCGGTCCTGCCAATCTTTGAGCTCTTCCTTGGTGCGATAGACCTGTTTGTCGCTCTTGGAATGGCCTTTGTAGCGGTAGGTGAGCGCCTCGATGAGCGACGGCCCCTCGCCGCGGCGCGCGCGGTCGATGGCCTGCTGCGCGGCGTGGTGCACGGCGAGCACGTCCATGCCGTCGACGCGCACGCCGGGGATGCCGTACGAGCCGGCGCGCTCGGCGACCGGCACCGGGATGGCGAGGCGCGCCGGCATGCTCATGGCGTACTGGTTGTTCTCGCAGATGAACACGACCGGCAGCTTCCAGATGGCCGCCATGTTGAGCGTCTCGTGGAAGTTGCCGTTGTTCGAGGCGCCGTCGCCGAAGAAGCACAACACCACGCGGCCGGTGTTCTGCAGGCGCGCGCTGAGCGCAGCGCCGACGGCGCTGCCCATGCCGCCGGATACGATGCCGTTCGCACCCAGGTTGCCGAGCTGCACGTCGGCCATGTGCATGCTGCCGCCGCGCCCGCGGCACACGCCGGTCTCCTTGGCCAGCAGCTCGGCCATCATGCCGCGCACGTCCTGCCCCTTGGCGATGGCGTGTCCGTGGCCGCGGTGCGTGCTCGTCACCTGGTCGTGCGGCTGTGCCGCGGCGATCGCGCCGACCGCCACGGCTTCCTCTCCGATGTACAGATGCATCGTGCCGTGCACTTTGCCGGCGAAATATTGCTGCTCAGCAGCTTCCTCGAAGGCGCGCACCAGGCGCATGCGATACAGCAGATCGTGGGTGTCCATTGGGGGGGGATTGTATGGGGAGAGCATGCACCCGTCCGCCCCAGCGCAGCCAGGCGAGGCGGCCGCGGTCGTCGCGCAGGAATTCGCCGCGCGCGCCGAGCACCGGGTCGGAGGCGGCGAAGACGCGTTCGCCGGCGGCGTCGTAGAAGGCGAGTTCGACTTCGGTGCCGAACGGGTCGCCGTGCACGGGGGCGTCGGGGGTGGGGAAGCGGCCGAGGTAGCGCGCCTGGGCGTAGAGCTTGCCGTCGCGCACGCGCAGCATCTGCACGTCGAGGTGGGCGGTGTATTCGCCTTCGTATTTGCGCAGCTGGGCGGCGGTCATCTTCACCGGCGTCACGGCGTCGAACGACAGGCCGAGCATGTCGCGCAGCGCGCGGCTGCTGATTTCGTCGTAGAGGGTGGAGCCGTCGTCGGAGTTCGTCAGGTGCACGATGGCGAAGCGGCGGCCGGGCACGATGCGCAGCTGCGCGGTGAATCCGTTGGTGGCGCCGCCGTGCTGCAGGATTAGCTCGCCCTGCGGATCGAGCGGGGCGTTCGGCGCGGCGTTCAGCCGGCTCATCCACCAGGTCAGGCCCATCGACCAGCGGCCGGTCGATGGGCCGTGGTCGTGGCGCATGGCGAGCGCTGCTCGTTTGCTCAGCACGCCGCTGGCGGCCGGCGTGATGTGCATCCGCGCGTAGCGCAGCAGGTCGCGCACGGTGGTATTGACGCCGCCGGCTGGGTGGTTGGCGCGCCCGATCTCCCAGGGGGCGGCGACCTGCACGGCGCCGCCGACGACGTTGTGGCCGACGGCGAAGCGGCGCGTCATGACTTCCGTCGGCCAGAAGGTCGAGCGGGCCATGCCGAGCGGATCGAACACGCGCGCGCGCACGATGTCTTCGAAGGCGCGGCCGGTGGCTTCCTGCATGACGAGCGCGGCGACGGCGAATCCGACGTTGTTGTACGACCACGTCGAGCCGAGCGGCGTCCACTGCGGCAGCGCGGCGACGTCCGCGACGATGCGGGCGATGGCGTCGGCGCCGAAGCCGAAGTCGTTGAAATGATCGCCCAGCCAGCCGCCGGTGTGCGTGAGCAGGTGCCGCAGCGTGACGCGCTCGGCGGCGTCGGCGTCGCGCAGCGAGAACTGCGGCAGCCAGCGGCGGACCGGCGCATCCAGGTCGAGCGTGCCTTCTTCGACGAGCGTCATCAGCGCCGTGCCGAGGATGGTCTTCGAGATCGACCCGCACTGGAAGATGGTGTCGGGCGTCACCGGCAGCGGGTTGTCGAGCGAGGTGACGCCGAGGCCGGCGAAATATTCTTCGTCGCCGTGCAGCACACCGACGGCGACGCCGGGGATGCGCAGCGCGCGCATGCGAGTTTCGAGATGGTCGATGAGAGCGGCGAACGCCGGTCCGGAGCGCGTCATGCGCGGATTATCTGATACGCCTCACCTCCCTGACCTCCTCCTCTCAGGGGGACATTGCCGCGAGCTAGTGTTTTACCTCACCCCTGCCCCCCTTACAAGGGGACATGATTTCGCGTCTACGCCTCACCCCCTGACCCCCTCTCCCCCTCGATTTCGCTTACGTTTTGTCGAGCAAATGACTGATAAGCGCGCGAAATCTCGGCGAAGAGGGGGAAATTTCCGCCACGCGCCCCCTCTTCGCCGAAATTTCGCGTCGCCAGCAAGAGCGTTGCTCGATCAGAGCCGAAGCGAAATT
>JBIIIA010000119.1:0-8749 GCA_044235195.1 Thermoflexales bacterium | reverse complement strand
TGACGTGACATCGAAGTTCGTTCGCGTTGCTGCCTGCGCCCTCGCCTCTGCGCTGGCCGCATGCAGCGCTCCCCCCACTGCGCGGGCGCCGTTCGCGCCCACGGTGATCATTCCGCCGACGCTCGCTCCGATGGCGGCGGAGCCGCCTGTTGCCACGAATACGCCGGAGCCGCTCGCTCGCGGCGTCTGGGTCGATCCGCTGCTGCCGGCCGACGTGTATGAGCCTCTGCATCGTCAGTTCGATGAGATCGCTCGTACGACCGCCGGCGACGGCGCGTTGGCCATGACGAGCGACGGCATGCGCGCCGCGGTGCGCGCCCAGGCCGTCACTTCGTCCGACGCCGCGCTGCTGACGCGCACGTACGCGCTGGCCGCCGCCTTCCCGACCGTGCCCGACGGCCTGACGTTCGACGAGTTCAGCCGTTTCTGGGCCGGCGATGCGGCGGCGCTGGCGTCCCTCGGCGCCGGCGTCCCGCCGACGATGTACCTCGACGCCGATGCGCGCGCGTCGTTGTCGCTGCTGCTCGGGCCGCCGGCCGAGTCGCCGAACATCGTGCTGCTGCCGCCGCAGGAGGTGCTGTCGAAAACGTGGGAGGGCCGCCCGAGCGCGTTCGCCGTCGTCCCGTTCGATCAGCTGGACGTGCGCTACAAGCTGCTGCACGTGGATGGCATCAATCTGTTCGAACGCGAGGCCGACATGTCTCGCTATCCGCTGTCGCTGCGCGTCGGCCTGGTGGGCGACGCCGCTGCGGTGTCCGTGCTGCGCGCCTCTCTGCTTCCCTCGGACAACCGACGCCTGGACAGGCTGACGGTCGTCGCGATGACCGGCGTGACGGCGCTGGTGCGCGGCACGGCGGTGCGCATGGAGGAGAAGGGCCTCACGTACCCGGCCGAGCAAATCCGCGACTGGCTGTCGACCGCCGATATCGCACATATTTCCAACGAAGTCTCGTTCTATGAAAAGTGCCCGAAGCCGACGCGCAACGACGGCGTGGTGATGTGCTCGAATCCGAAATACATGGAGCTGCTGCGTTACATCGGCACGGACGTGGTCGAACTCACCGGCAACCACACGTGGGACTACGGCGCGCGCAATCTCATTCCGACGATCGAAATGTACGAGCAGGAGGGGTGGAAGACGTTCGGCGGCGGCCGCAGCCTGGAGGAATCGCGCAAGCCGGCGATCTACGAGATCAACGGCAATCGCATCGCGTTCGTCGGCTGCAGCTACTTCGGCACGAACTGGGCGAGCGACGAGCTGCCCGGGGCGACGCCGTGCGGCACGCAGGATCCGCAGGAGCTCGATTGGATCATCGGCGAAATTCGGCGCCTGCGCGCCGAGGGCTACCTGGTGATCGCCACGCTGCAGTACACCGAGTTCTACGAGTACGTCGCCACGCGCCAGCAGGACATCGACTTCCGCGCGCTGCGCGACGCCGGCGCCGCCGTCGTGAACGGCAGCCAGGGGCATCACGTGCAGGGCTTCGACGTCAGCGAGGCCGGCTTCTGCCACTACGGCACCGGCAACATCTTCTTCGGCGATCAGGTGTTCAGCGAAGGCGCGCAGCAGACGATGGTCGACCGGCACGCCTTCTATGATGGCCGCTACCTCGGCGTCGATCTGCGCACGGCGAAGATCGAGGACATCTCTCAGCCCGTGCCGATGACGCCCGAGGCGCGCGCGGAGCTGCTCACCACGCTGTTCGAGGTGAGCGGCTACTAACCGATGGCCGACTCCCGGGTGCTACGCCGCCTTGCGCTTCTTCGTCCCCAGCAGGTCGCCCGTCTCCCAGCCGACCACCAGCGGCACCGCGGTGAAGATCGAGGAGTACGTTCCGCTCAGCAGGCCGATCAGCAGCACGGCCACGAACTGGCGGATGCTGGCGCCGCCGAACACCAGGATGGCGAACATCACCATCATGTTGATCAGCGAGATCGTGAGCGACCGATGCAGCGTCTCTACGATGCTGCGTGAGACGATCGTCTCGAAATCCTGGCCCCGGTAGCGCCCGAGATTTTCGCGAATGCGGTCGTAGACCACGATCGTGTCCGGCACCGAGAAGCCGATTACCGTGAGGATGGCCGTCAGGAACAGCGCATCGATTTCCCAGCCCAGCACCGCACTGAAAATCGCCGTCATGCCGGCTGCCACCAGCACGTCGTGCACCATCGCTACGATCGCAGCGACGCTGTAGCGGAACGAGTGATTGGCTTTGCGGAACGTGATCCAGATGAACAGCAGGATCAGCACCGAGGAGACGATTACCGCAATGATCGCCGTGGTCGTGACCTGGTCGGCCACGGACTTGCTGACGGCCTGCACCGAGGTCTTGCCGTCGTCGAGTGGGACGACCTTGCCGAGCGCTTCGCGGATGGCCTGCGCCTTGTCGCCTTCGACGTACTCGGTGCGCACCTGCCACATGTTGTCCGCTTCTCCGCCCAGGCGCGTGATCTGCGGGCCGCTCACGCCGTTGGCGACGAACACGTCGCGCAGCTGCGCTTCGGTGATCGGCTGTTGGAAGGTCAGCTCGAAGCGGTTGCCTTCGCGGAAGTCGACGCTGAGCCGCCACGGCGAGCCGACGGTGGCGATGTTGTAGATCATCGCGACGATGCCCGGCACGATGATGAGAACCGAAAGCAGGAACCAGATCTTGCGACGTTGAACGATCGTAAACATGAAATTTCTCCTGCCGGACTAGAGCCCGAGCATCTTCTTGTTGTTCTCCAGGTAGTCGGCCGGCTGATCCGAGAAGACCAGGCGCATCAGTGTGCGCGTCACGAACACCGCGCTGAACAAGCTCATCAGGATGCCCAGGCCCAGCGTGATGGCGAAGCCGCGCACTGCGCTCGCTCCGAATGCGCCTCCGAAGAACAACAGGATGACGCAGGTGATCAGCGCCGCCATGTTGCTGTCGCGGATCGACGGCCACGCGCGCAGGAAGGACGCCTCGACCGAGGCGCGCAGCGTGCGGCCGCTGCGCAGCTCTTCCTTAAAGCGCTCGAATGTGAGCACATTTGCATCGACGGCCGTGGCCACCGACAGCACGAAGCCGGCGATGCCCGGCAGCGTCAACACCACCGGCACGAGAATGAACACCGCCACGGAAGTGAGTGTGAAGAACGACAGCGATGCCACCGAGATGACGCCGGGCAATCGATAGTAGATGATCATGAAGATCGCCAGCGCCGCCAGCGCTATGGCGAACGCGATGATGCTGCGCTGCACCGATTCGGCGCCGAGCGTGGCGCCGACGTCGCGCGTCGTCTCCAGCTTCAGCGGCACCGGCAGCGAGCCGTAGCTCAGCGTCAGCGCCAGCTGCCGCGCGCTGTCGCGCGTGAAGCTGCCGCTGATCTGGCCTTCGGCGCTCAGCGCCTGCTGGATGATCGGGCACGAAAGCACCTGCCGGTCCAGCACGATGCACAGCGACTGTCCGACGCGGCTGGCGGTGTATTCCCGGAATGAGTCGACGTACTCGGGGCGGATGCGGAAGCTCACGATGTTGGTGCCGAGCTGGTCGATTGCCGGGTCCGCCGACAGGATGATTTCGCCGGTGAAAGCGGACGGGAACAGCGTTCCATCGACGCTGCCTTCCACTTTCGTCGCGCCGGAGCTGGTCTCCGGATACAGCAGCTGGCGTGAAATGGCGAACGTCGTCGAGAGGACGCTGCCGTCCTGCGGCGGATTCGTGCCGCCGTCGACGAACTCGAGCTGGCCGGTCTGGCGAATCAGGTCGATCGCCTGCGCTCGGTCGGTGACGCCCGGCAGCTCGACGAGAATTTTGTCCTGCACGGCGCCGGTGCCCTGCAGCTGCACCAGCGGTTCGGCCACGCCGAGGCCGTTCACGCGCTGCTCGATGATGCGGCGCACGGTCTCCATCTGGTCGGCTGTCGGCTGCACACCGTTCGGCAGATCGGTGCCGAGGAAGATCTGCAGGCCACCCTTGAGGTCGAGGCCGAGCTTGATCGCTAGGTCACGGCCGCGTTCGTCTTGCCAGAATGCGATGCTGCGCACCACATCCGGCTTCGACACCGGTACGATGAGATAGAGCGAGATCAGGGCCAGCACCACGATGATAACCAGCCGGACGAGATTGCCTTGTCGCATAGAGGGGAAGCTTCCTTTCGCTGTCGTATGCGCTGCGTCGATTCGAACCAATGCCGCCGACGCATGCGTAGCGCGGGATTATAGACGCGCTGCCCGCTATCGGACGAAGGGCGCCGCCGCCCGCAGCGCGTCCGCGATGCGGATTTCGTGCGTGCGCAGCAGCGGCGTCGGCAGCGCATTTATGTCGTAAAAATCCAGCGCGGTGCTTTCGTGCGAGATCGTCAGCTCCCCACCGACGATCTCGCATTCGAAGCAGGCGTTCACCGTCTGGGTCTGGGAGCCGTCCGGATACGACGCGATCGAGAACTGTCGCGGATCGGAGTACACGCCGATCAGCCGCACGATGCGCACGCGCAGCCCGGTTTCCTCGAAGACTTCGCGCACGGCGCACGTCTGCAGGTCCTCCCCAGGGTCGAGGCGGCCGCCCGGCATCGCCCAGTGGCCGTTGTCTTCGCGCCGCTGCAGCAGGAGCCGCCCGTCTGCGTCGCGCACGAAGGCCGATGTGCCGACGGTGATGTGCTGCGGCATGTGTGCAACCGGCGCGCCGGTCCAGTCTCGCAGTGGGTCGAGGGTTTCGGGAGTTTCGGATGGCGGGGTGATCTTCATTTCGATGCGGAATCTAACATCTAGAATCGGAAGCCTGTGATGAAAACCACCGTGCCTTCCGGCTTCGAAACCCTCGCCGTCGAGATGCGCGCTGCGCACGAGCGAATTCTCCTGCGCCTGCGCGACGGCGGCTATCGGATCGACGACTATCCCGCGTTCGACGCTCCGGGCAACCCGCGCGGCCGCGCCGCTGCCCGCGCGCACCCGATGCAGGGCATTCTGAAATATCACGGCCTGGCCGATTGGCAGTGGCGCACCGCGTTTCTGCCGAGCATCAGCGTCACCAACGACGCGGCCTATTCCGAGACGTTCGTGGAATTCGATCCTGCGCTTTCCACCGACGAAGCCGTGCTCAACGACGCGCCCGCCACCGGCCGCGAACTGCAGCGCATTCAGCAGACGCTGAACGCTGTGCGCGCGCTCGGCCGCTTCGACAGCCCGGCGCGCGTGACGTCGCGCAACGTGGTGAAGGGCGGCAAGGCCGGCAAGGGACTCGGCACCAGCGCGTCGGGTTCGGCGGCGCTGGCCACCGCCGCGCTCGCAGCGGCGTTCGGGCCGGACATCGTGCAGAACACGCGGGCGGTGACGTGTCTTTCACGCCTGCTGGCCGGCTCGGGCTGCCGCAGCGCCGCCGGCGGCGTGTCGCTCTGGCTCTCGTATCCCGGCATCCCGCACGAGGACAGCTTCGCCGTTCGTCTGGATCAGAAGGGGGAGCTGCGCGACATGCGCCTGATTACCATTCCGCTGGACTCGCGCATCGGCCTGAAGACCGAGCAGGCGCACGACGACGCGCCGCGCAGCCCGTGGTTCGCGAATTGGATGCGCACGCGCCCTGCTGAAATTCTGCGCGCCATCGACGCCGTGCAGTCCGGCGACTGGCTGACGCTCGCGCAGCAGGCCGAGGCTGACAGCATCGCCCTGCATGCCGTCACCATGACGGGCGGCGTCGCTCAGAAAATCTTCGCCTGGGAGCCCGAGAACATCGCTCTTTTCCGCATGTGCGACGATCTGCGCGCCGAGGGCGTGCCGGTGTACTTCTCCACCGACACCGGCCCTACGATGGTGCTGATGCTGCACCACGATCACGTTGCGGTCACGGCCGCCCGCATTCGCGCCCTCGGCTTCGACTGCGTCGAGGGCGACATCGCGCCGGGCGCGCATCTCATCGGCTGATTACTCGGCGGGCGGCGGCACCGGCAGGTCTTCGACCTTCGTCTTCATCCACTTCTCGCCTTCTTCGATCAGCATGATCGGAATGCCGTCCTTGATCGGATACTTGCGGCCGTGCACCGGCTCGACGAGCCAGCAGTCCTTGTACAGCTGCAGCCGACCCGGGTCGTCTCCGGGCACGCGCGTGGCGCTGCTCACACAGAACGGGCAGCGCAGAATCTCCAAAAGCTCGGGGCTGATCGATGATGCCATAGCCGCAGATTCTACATTTCAGATTTCTCGGATGTAGAATTTCGGTCGCGATCTGCCCCTTGATCGCAGGAGATTTTTCATGCGACAGTTCAAGGGGCTCGTTTTTCTCGCCGCCTGTGCCGCCGTCGCGGCACTCGTCTTCGTTGCGCGCGCGCGGCCGCGCGATCTCACCGACATCGATCGCATCCACCCGGCCATGAATTACGCGTACGTGCGCGTGTCCGGCGCGGTGGTCGGTCAGCCTACGCTCACGGATGATTCGCTCTCGTTCGTGCTCGACGACGCCAGCGGGCGCATTCGCGTTTCGGCGTATCGCCGCGTGGTTCACGATTTGCAGCGCGACGATCGCCTGCCGGCGCCGGGCGATCACGTGATGCTCGAAGGCACGCTGCGGATCCGGGAAGGGGACGCCTCGATCCTGCTCGGCGCCGCGTCGTCGCTGCGCCGCGAACGGCCGGAGCCGCTCGACGTGGAACTCGCAGCGCTCGACGCGTTGGCGGAAGGGGAGCGCGCGACGACCGTCGGCCAGCTTCGCCGCGTGCGCCGCGTCGCCGATCAGCTGGTCATCCTTACGCTGCGACACGATTCCGCGGTCGTCGAAGTGCCGCTGTCGCGCGATGTGCTGCCCGATCCCGCCGCGCTGCGGGTGGGTGACTGGATGCGCGTCACCGGCGGCGTGGCGCGCTTTCGCGAGGCGGTGCAGCTCCTGCCGGCTGCCCCCGACGACCTGGCTGCCGACGATCCGCTGCCGCCCGATGTGCGCCCGATCCGCGCACTGGACGCCAATCTGCTCGGCGCGTGGGTGACGGTGCGCGGCGCCGTCTCGGATTTCAAACCGTTCGACGGCGGCATGCGGCTCGAACTGCGCGACGCCGACGGGCGCGCCGTCGACGTCGTCGCATTCGATTCCGCCTGGCAGTCCGTGCCGTTCTCCGAGACGCTCGGCCTCGGCGACGAGCTGCAGGTGTTCGGCGCGCTGGCCGAATTCCGCGGCCGCCTCGAAGTCATGCCCGAACTGGCGGCGGATTTACATGCAGAAGATTTCGCCGCCGTCGACGGGAATCGTCGCGCCGGTGATCCACTGCATCTCCGGATCGCACAGCGAGCGCACGGCCACGGCCACGTCTTCGGGCGTGGTCAGCCGGCCGCTCGGGTTGCGCCGCATCGCCGAGCCGACGATCAGGTCCTGCGTCGGGATTTTGCGCAGCGCGTTGGTGTCGGCTACGCCGACGAGCAGGGCGTTGACGATGATGCCGTGCGGGGCGAGCTCGAACGCCAGCGCGCGCGTGTACGCTTCGAGCGCGGCCTTCGCCGCGCCGACGGCGCCGTAGTTCTTCACCACCTGCTGGCTGCCGGCGCTGCTCATGCTGAACACGCGGCTGCCGCGCACGAAGAGGTCGCTGCGCCACAGGTCCTGCGTCCAGTAGACGAGGCTGTTGGCCATCACGTCCATCGTCATCTCGAGCTGCGCGCGTGAGATCGACTGCGCCGGGTCTTTGTCGAGGAACGGCAGCAGCGAGCCGAACGCGACCGAGTGCACCAGCACGTGCACGCTCTGCGCGCTGTCCGGATGCGCGGCGATGGCTTCGCGGATCTGCGTCATCGCAGCCGCGCGCTTTTCGTCGGAGGCGATGTTGGCGCGGAAGTACTTCACGACCACGCCGAATTCCTGCGCCAGCGATTCGGCGAAGCGTTGCGTTTCGCTGCTGGGCTGGCCGCGCCCGAGGTAGAAGCCGATGATGTTCATGCCGCAGCGCGCGAGTTCGCGCGCAGTGGCGGCGCCGAGGCCGGAGGATGCGCCGAGGATGACGGCCCATTTGTTCTTGAGATCGCGTTCGGACATGGGAGTTTTTATTCGCTGAAATTCTTCAGGACGCGCACGACGTTGTCGCCAAGCGCGTCGACGGCGTAGCCGCCTTCTAAAAGAAACACCGTCGGCAGGCGGAGTTGCGCCAGGCGTGCGCCGAGCGCGCTGAACCCGTCTTCGTCGACGCGCAGGCCACCCAGTGGGTCGTCGCGAAACGTGTCGACGCCGAGTGAGACGACGAGCGCCTCCGGCGAATACGCGGCGATTTCCTCGCACGCGACGTCGAGTTCGGCCAGCCACTGCGTGGTGTTCGTCTCGCGCGGCAGCGGATGGTTGTGGGTGAAGCCCAGGCCGCGGCCGGAGCCGCGCTCTTCGCGCGCGCCGAGGAAATACGGATACTGCCAGTCGGGGTCGCCGTGCAGCGAGACGAACTGTACGTCGTCGCGCGCGTAGAAAATGTCCTGCGTGCCGTTGCCGTGATGCACGTCGACGTCGAGCACGCTCACGCGCGCCGCGCCGCGGCCGCGCAGGAACTGTGCGGCGATGGCTGCGTTGTTCAGGTAGCAGTAGCCGCCGGCGATGTTCGCGTGCGCATGATGACCCGGCGGGCGACACAGGCCGAAGGCCGCGCGCGCGCCGCTGCGCACGTCGGCCGCCGCGCTGAGCGCCGCCTGCGCCGACCCGTACGCCGCGCGCCAGGTGCCGGCGGTGATCGGCGCCGACATGTCCATCACGTAGATGCCGGCCTGCGCGCCGATGTACGACGAACGATGGCGATGCGCCGGCTTGAAGAACGTGTCGGGGTAGAC
>JBIIIA010000493.1:0-2602 GCA_044235195.1 Thermoflexales bacterium | reverse complement strand
GCGGCACAGGAAGTCGATCAGCACCTCTGCGGTGTACTTGCTGGGTGCGCCGACGGGCACGCACAGGTTGTCCTGCCAGATGGTGCTGACGTCGCCGGGGATGACGTAGACGAGGTTGGGGTTCTCGCTGCGGCCGACGACGGCGTCGTTGGCGTAGATCATCGCCGCGGCCGAATCGCCGGCCACGAGGTTGGTCTTGGCGCTCGGGCTGTCGGTGAGCGTGTAGTTGGCGCTCTTCTTGAGTTCGATCAGCGCCTCCTTGGCGGCGGTGATCTCCTCGGCCTTGCCGGTGTTGCCGCTGAAGCCCTTGAAGCGCAGCGCCATGCCCATCAGCTCGCGCATGTCGTCGAGCAGGCCGAGCTTGCCGCTCAGATCCGCCGGCCACGCCATGACCTGCTTCCAGTTGGTGATCGGCTCCTTGATCTTGGTCTTGTCGTACGCCACGCCGGTGGTGCCCCAGTTGTAGGCGACGCAGAATTCGTTGTTCGGATCGAAGTACAGCCCCTTGTGGCCGGCGTCGATGTTGGCGAAATTCTTCACCGCGGCGAAGTCGATCTTCTGCAGCATGTTCGCCGCCGCCATGCGGGCGACCATGTAATCCGACGGCGTGATGACGTCGTAGCCCGGGTTGCCGCCGGCCTTGAACTTGGCCTCCATCTCTTCGTTGGAGCCGTACGTGTCGACCTTCACCGTGACGCCGAACTCTTCCTTAAATTTCGCCAGCACGGCATCGGACGTGTAACCGCCCCACGTGTACCAGCTCACTTCCTTGGCGAGCTTGCTGCGATCGACTCCGGCGGCCGACGATTCGGCCTGCGGCGCATCGACGGGCTTGGCCTCTCCGGCCGGAGCGCTGGTCGGCGCAGCGGCACCGCCGCACGCAGCGAGCATGCCCGACGCGGCGCCGAGCCCAATTCCGAACTTCAAAAATTGTCTGCGATTCATTGGTGTTTTCTCTTTCTCCTGTTGTGTGGACGACGGACGGCCGACGACCGACGGCCGACGGCGGACCGCGGACGGCCGACGACGGACGACCGACGGCGGACGACGGACGGCTGACGACCGACGGCAGTCGGCGGTCGGTCGTCGACCGGCGACGCTCTCATCATCCTACTATCACTATCACTCCCCACTATCACTCCCCACTATCACTCTCTTCCCCCTCTCTTCTGCAGCGTCTGCGAGAGCACCACGAGCAGGACGGAGAAGAGCAGCATGAGCGTGGAAATCGCGTTGATCTCGGGAGTGACGCCCTTGCGGATCTGGCCCCAGATGTAGACGGGCAGCGTCTGCCAGCCCTTGCCGTTGACGAAGAACGAAATGACGAAGTCGTCGAGCGAGAGGGTGAAGGCGAGCAGCGCGCCGCTGATGATGCCGGGCATGAGCAGCGGCAGCGTGATGCGCGTGAACGTGATCCATTCGTTCGCGCCGAGGTCCTGCGCCGCCTCCTCGATCGAGCGGTCGAAGTCGGCCAGGCGTGCGCGCACGGTGAGATACACGAACGGCATCGAGAAGGCGATGTGCGACACGACGAGCGTGAACAGCCCGCGTTCGATCTGCACCAGCGCGAAGAACAGCAGCAGCGAGATGCCGGCCACGATTTCCGGGATGATGACTGGCATGTAGAGCAGGCCGTCCCAGAGCGGTTTGCTGCGGAACGCATAGCGCTCCATGGCCAGCGCCATGAGCGTGCCGAGCACCACGGCGCCGATGGTGGCGAGCGCCGCCACGAGCAGGCTGACCCCCGCCGCCTCGATGATGCGGGCGTTGTTGAACATGCGCTCGTACCAGTTCAACGTCCAGCCCTGCCACACCGCGCCGGAGCGCGCGCTGTTGAACGAGAACACGATCAGCACCACGATCGGCACGTAGAGAAAAGCGAAGGCGGCGAGCGCGAAGATCGTCAGCCCGAGGCGGCCCGGGGACGGCTTGTCCGAGGCGCGCGGCCGCGGCTGGATTTCATCGCGCTCGCCGAGCAGGACGACGGGGGAATTGCTTTGCATGTCTCGGAATCAGGCCGGCTCGGTGCGTTCGCCGCGCCCGCTGCGGAAATAGATCATCGCTGCGATCGTCACGATGATCATCATGACCAGCGACAGCGCCGAGCCGAACGGCCAGTTGGCGCCGACGCTGAACTGCTGGGCGATCGAGTAGCCGATCATGTTCGTGCGGCCGCCGCCCATGAGTTCGACCGTGATGTACGACCCGATCGACGGCACGAACGTCAGAATCGCGCCTGCCACGAGGCCGGGCGCCACCAGCGGCAGCATCACGCGCACGAACGAGCGCAGCAGGTTCGCGCCGAGGTCGGCCGCGGCTTCGAGCATCGTCCAGTCGAATTTTTCGAGCGAGGTGTAGAGCGGCAGGATCATGAACGGCAGGTTGCCGTAGACCAGGCCGAGCATGACCGCGCCGGGCGTGAAGAGCATGTCGATCCCTTCGAGGCCGACGGCGCGCAGCAGCGTGTTGATCGGGCCGTTGCCGCGCAGCATGAACTGCAGCGCGTACGTGCGGACGAGGAAGTTCGTCCAGAACGGGATCATCAGCAGGATGAGCGCGGTGTTGCGGCGATGGCGCGGCAGGCGCGCCATGAACAGCGCCA
>JBIIIA010000118.1:0-8770 GCA_044235195.1 Thermoflexales bacterium | reverse complement strand
CTCGAACTGCTGCGGAATCCACGAGTTCGGCGTCTGCTCGTGCAGTTCCAGCGCACGCGCGATGGCGCCCTTCATGCCCTTCTCGCGCGGCGTCAGGTCGAACGTGGCGCCATACGCCTGCATCAGCCGGCGGCGCTCGATCGACATCGACTCGGGCATGACCAGCATGAGCTTGTAGCCCTTGGCCGCCGCCACCATCGCCAGACCGATGCCGGTGTTGCCGGACGTCGGTTCGATGATCAGCGTGTCCTTGTTCAGCACGCCGCGCGCCTCAGCGTCCTCGATCATCGAAAGCGCGATGCGATCCTTGATGCTGCCGCCCGGGTTCGCGCGTTCGAGCTTGACCCACACCTCGTGCGTCGACGGATACAGCCGCTGCGCGCGCACGTGCGGCGTGTTGCCGATGGTTTCCAGAATGCTGTTGACTTTCATGCGCGACACTGTAGCGCATTCACCGCAGCGATCCAACAGCGCTGCCTGCGTTTCGACGCTCCAGCGGACGTCTCGGCGTCGTTTCGCAGGAATCTTTTCACGCGGCCGGCCGCAGATGCGGCGCTAAATCACGAAGTCGATCCCGCCCGGCTGCATCGCGCCGCCCCCCTTCTGACGCACGCTCACCTGGCTGCGGTGATACACCAGCGACATCGGAGGCACGCTGTCCGTCAGGAAGACATTGCCGCCGACGATCGAGTCGCGGCCGATCGTGGTCTGCCCGCCGAGAATCGTGGCGTTGGCGTAGATGATCACGTTGTCCTCGATCGTCGGATGGCGCTTGGTGCCGGCCAGCGACTTCTCGACCTGCAGGCCGCCGAGCGTGACGCCCTGATACAGCTTGACGTTGTCGCCGATCACCGCCGTGGCGCCGATCACGATGCCAGTGCCGTGGTCGATGAAGAACGAGCGGCCGATGCTGGCTGCCGGGTGAATGTCGATCCCGGTGGCGCCGTGGGCATATTCCGTGAGCATGCGCGGCAGCAGCGGCACGTCCCGATGATGCAGCTCGTGCGCCAGGCGGTAGATCGCGATGGCGTAAAACCCCGGATAGCTGGTGATCACTTCCTCGATGCTCTCGGCGGCCGGATCGAAGGCCAGCGCCGCCGCAGCATCCCCGAGCAGGCGGGCGTACACGCCCGGAAGCTGCCGCAGAAATTCGTCCGCGACCGCGCTGGCTTCCGGCTGCGTGCAGCTCAGCACGCGCCGCAGCAGCGCCGAGAGGTGCGCGCGCAGGATGCCGCAGCGCACTTCGGCGCTCCAGTCGTGCTGGCAGTTGATCGGAAACAGAAAATTGAACAAGTCGTCCGCCAGCGTGCGGACGTCGCCCTTCGCCGGCACGCACAACGACGCCGCGGCGCGCGCAGCGTCGATGGATGTGAACAGCTCTTCGAGCGAAGCACTGGAAGGATGTTCGTTGGACATGGCTTTATTCCACGCTCGCCAGCCGCGCCACACTCGCCACGGCATCGCCGTCGCGCAGATTAATCAGCCGCAGCCCGCGCGTCGATCGTCCGCTGGTCGGCACCGTCGCCACCTTCTGGCGAATCGCCGTGCCCTCGGCGGTGATCACCGTGATCTGATCGGATTCCTGCACCACGCGCGCCGAAACCAGCTTGCCGACGGTTTCCATATCGCTCGTCATCGTGCGCATGCCGCCGCCGCCGCGGCCCTTGACGCCGTATTCGGTCAGGTCCGTGCGTTTGCCGTAGCCGTGCTCGGTGACGGTCAGCAGAAAGCCGTCCGCCTCGACCATTTCCATGCCGGCGATGTAATCGCCCTGCTTCTTCAGGCGCATGGCGCGCACGCCGGACGCCGCGCGACCCATGCACCGCACGCTGCGCTCGCCGAAGCGCAGCGCCTGCCCGAGCGCGGTGACGACCAGCAGATCGCCGTCGCCGGGCGTGAGCCGTACGTAGCTGAGTTCGTCGCCCTCGGCCAGCGTCATCGCGATCAGGCCGCTGCTGCGAATGTTGGCGAAGGCCGCCAGGTCCACGCGCTTGATCTTGCCGCGGCGCGTGCACATGGCGATCGTCGGCATGCGCGGCCCGGCCGCGGCCGCGTCGTCCACGAGTTCGAGCCGCACGTCGCCCTCGGCCTCGGCCTCGTCCGAACCGTCGATTTCCTCGGCGGCTTCGGCCGCGTCGGCCGCGTCCGACTCGTTTTTCAATTCAGCCACGGCTGCGTTCACGCTGCCGCTGTCCTGCTCTTCGGCTTCGACTTCGCCGACTTCGCCGACTTCGTCGACTTCGCCGTCCGTCGGCGTCGTGCGCAGCGAGGCCATCGTCGCTTTCGAAATCGGCAGCATAGCCGTGATTTTTTCAGTCTCGCCGAGCGAGATCAGATTCGACAGATACGTGCCCTTGGCATCGCGTGCGGCCTCGGTGATCTGATACGCCTTCAGCGCATATACGCGGCCGCGGTCGCTGAAGAACAGCACCGTGTCGTGCGTGCGTGCGTTGACGAGGAAGGTCACTTCGTCCTCGTCCTTTTTCGCCATGCCGGTGACGCCGCGGCCGCCGCGATGCTGCGCGCGATAGGCGTCCGCCAGCGTGCGTTTGACGTAGCCGCGCGCCGTCAGCGAGATCAGCACGCTCGTGTCCGGGATGAGCTCCTCGTCGTCGAATTCTTCGCGCACGCCCATTTCGATGCGCGTGCGGCGTTCGTCGCCGTACTTTTCGGCCAGCCTGGCCGTGTCTTCACGAATGAGCGCCAGCATCTTCAGCGGGCTCGCCAGCAGGTCCTCGAGGTAGGCGATCGTCTCGCGGACCGTCGCATATTCCTCGTCGAGTTTGCGGCGCTCGAGCGCCGCCAGGCGGCGCAGCTGCATATCGAGGATGGCCTGCGCCTGCACATCGCTGAGGCCGAGCTCGGCCACGAGCTTGCTCTTGGCATCGTCGGCGTCGTCGGCGCCGCGAATAATCGCGATCACACGATCGAGGAAATCGAGCGCGATGCGCAGCCCTTCGAGAATGTGAGCGCGCGCGCGCGCGCGGGGCAGTTCGAATTCGCTGCGCCGGCGCAGCACTTCACGCCGATGTTCGATGAAGATCAGCAGCGCGCGCTTCAGGCTGAGCAGGCGCGGCTGGTTGCGGCCGGGCTCGTCGGCGACCAGCGCCAGGCACTGCACGCTGAACGTGCTTTGCAGCGCCGTGAACTTGTACAGCCGATTCAGCACGCGCGCCGCCTGCGCACCGCGCTTGAGCTCGATCACGATGCGCATGCCGCGCCGATCACTCTCGTCGCGAATGTCGCTGATCTCTTCGATGCGACCGACGTTGACCAGCTCTGCGATGCGCTCGATGAGCGTCGCCTTGTTCACCTGGTACGGCAGCTCGGTCACCAGAATCTGCTGGCGCCCGCCCTTCATCTCGGCGATTTCGGCCACGCCGCGCATGACGATGCGGCCATGGCCGCTGCCGTACGCCTGCGCGATGCCCTCGCGCCCGAGGATCATGCCGCCGGTCGGGAAATCAGGGCCGGGGACGATCTGCATCAGATCCTCGACGGTCACCGAATCGGTGTCGTGCCAGCGGTCGATCAGATACTCCACGGCGCGGCACAGCTCCGTCAGGTTGTGCGGCGGGATGTTCGTGGCCATGCCGACGGCGATGCCGGTCGCCCCGTTCAATAGCAGATTGGGCAGCGCGGCCGGCAGCACCGTCGGCTCCTGGATGGTGCCGTCGTAGTTGTCGGTCCAGTCGACGGTGTCCTTCTCCAGGTCGGCCAGCAGCTCTTCAGCCACGCGCGACAGGCGCGCTTCGGTGTAGCGCATCGCCGCCGGCGGATCGCCGTCGATCGAGCCGAAGTTGCCCTGTCCGTCGACGAGCAGGTAGCGAATGGAGAAATCCTGCGCCATGCGCGCCATGGCGTCGTAAACAGACTGATCGCCATGCGGATGGTACTTGCCGAGCACGTCGCCGACCACGCGCGCGCTCTTGCGATACGGCGCCGCCGCGCGCGCGCCGGTGTCGTGCATGACGTAGAGAATGCGGCGCTGCACCGGCTTCATGCCGTCGCGCGCATCTGGCAGCGCCCGGCTCACGATCACGCTCATCGCGTAGTCGAGATAGGCCGAACGCATCTGATGATCGATGCTGACGTCGCGAATTCGCCCATTCACGCCGACAGCGGTTGCATCGGCGCCGGCATCTTCCGGCGTCGCATTCTCGGGAGTCGATGTAACGGAATCCTCGCTCACAGTGTCAATATCCGTGGGCCGCAGCGATGCGCAGACGCACACCGAACTACGGCAAATACAAACACGAAATTATACCGCTCAGAGGGTGTCCGGCTGACGCTGCCTGACGACCTTCGAAACGACGGAAAGGTACCCGGCTTCTAAGAAGCCGGGTACCTTTCCGTCGTTTCGAAGGTGACGGCGAAAATTCTCCTCATCGACGTTCATATAATCCTCCGCATGAAGGTCACCGCTCGCGCGCGCGTCGTCTGCGCGTTTCTCTCGGCCGCCGCCATGCTGATCGGCGCACCCGCCGCGTCGTCGGCTCAGGTCAGCGGACCGAACCTGCTCGACAACCCGGACTTCAACTGGCCGGCGCAGACGAACTCCAATGTCTGCGCACCGGGCGTGGCCAAGGACAACGCGATCACGCCGCGCGCCTGGACGGCGTTCTGGACGTGCAAGAACGACGCCGAGAAGAATCAGGATCAGGTGAACCGCGACCCCGAGTTTCGCCTGATGAATGCCGATGTCGCCGAGCAGAAATCGCGCGTGCGCAGCTACCCGACTTCGGCCAGCTTCTTCAATTTCTTCTCGCTGCAGCGCTCGGCCGGCGTGCTGCAGAACGTGCGTAATATTCGCCCGGGAACGCGCATGCGATTCAGCGCCTGGGTGCAGCTCTGGTCGACGAACGGCGACGCGCCGAATTCATCCTTTCAGCCGGGCGGCATGCAGGCGCGCGTGTGCATCGACACCCTCGGCATGACGATCGCCGCGCCGAACTTCGCCAGCCCGACGATCGTGTGCGGCGCACCGACGCGGCAATACGATCAGTTCGTGCAGGTCTGGGTCGAAGCCACCGCCGCATCCGATCAAGTGACGGTCATCGTCGACACCAGCTCGGATTTCCCGGTCAAGCACAACGACGTGTTCATCGACGACGCTGAGCTGTATGCCATCGACGGTTCGATGCCCGCCGCGCCGGCCGCACCGGTCGCTCCCGCCGCTCCCGCGCCGGCCATCGCCGCCGCCGCACCGGCGGTCGTCGCGGCGCTGCCGCAGATCAACGTGCGCGAAAAGCCCAGCTACAACGCTGCGATCATCGCGCAGGCGACGCAGGGGCAGTCATTTCCCGCCACCGCGGTGACGACGGACAAGCAGTGGTTCCAGATTCAGTTCAACGGGCGCGTGGCCTACGTGCACAGCTCGGTGGTGACGCCGAACGCCGCTGCCGCGGCGGCGATCAACGGAGCAGCCGCGCCCGCCGCGCCCGCTCCGACCGCGGCGCCCGCCCCCGCCGCCCCAGCTCCCCCAGCCGCTCCCGCGGCGGTCACCGTCGATTCACTGCCGGTCATCGCCGCCGCCCCCGCCGCAAGCACGGAAGCCGTCGCCGTCGCCAACACCGGCGCCAGCAAGCTCCTCGTGCGGCAGACGCCGAGCGCGAAGGGCAAGGTCGTGGCGAAGGTCGCCTCCGGCACCCGCTTCACCGTGCTCGGCGTCTCTCCCGACAAAACGTTCTTCCGCGTGCGCTACGACGGCGTCGCCGGCGGCGAAGCGTGGATCATGGTGCGCTGGACGACGCCGAACGAATACGCGCAGGCGATGCTGCGGTAATGCGACAGCCGAATGAAACCAGGATTCTTCAGAGCGGGATCAAGAGGCCGACTCCGACACCCAATGTCGCAAGACTCATCACGACTGCTCCGACTGGGATAAGCGTCACGAGCGGGCCTGTTTTACCATCCGCAGTTCGCGGTGCACCACCGAAGAATCCACCGGAAATCAACAGAGGAGCCGCAAACAGCCCGATCCGACACGCCCAGACGACCGCTTCGCCCAATCGTGACTCGTCGAGCACCAACTGTCCGACGATGCTGAGCAACACCAGGACACCGGCGTGAGCATGACCAGCTCGGAAGTAGTCTCGCTGGACCGTTGTGATGTTCTCGGTCCCGACCTGTCGTTTCAGGATCGAGAGCAGAAAATACCCTCCGAATGCAATCGTCGGCAATGAAATAAACGCAAGCGCTACCATCCATCTCGTTGCTTCGCTCATACTTTTTCTCCTTTCTAGGCTTTTAGTTACTGATGCTCGGCGTTTGGCGCAGCCATTTACTCTCAGTCAGCTGACTCAGCAGGAACTGCGCAGCAGAATCGGCCGTAATTGAAAAACCGATGTCCCTGCCATCTTTACTCGTACGCACAGGCTTGGCAGGACCCGACACGATGTACGGCAGTCTCACGGAGATCCACTCGACCGAACTGTTTCGAAGAGCAGCCTCCATTGTGTTCTTGTCTTCGATGATCGGCTGCAGCCAACGGAGAAATGTCGGAAGCACGACTCGGCGATAGAACCAGGGACCGCTTCCACCGGCGCCTACGTTCGACATGCAGACCAAGCGCTTAGCACCGGTTTTCTGCATTTCCGTCAAAACGATCTTCACAGAATCCGACACCAGAGAAGTCGCCGTACCTTTGCCATGTGCACCAACGCCCAGACAGTGGATCACTGCATCGACACTGCGCAACGCTTTCTCGATATCAGCAGAGGACGTTGCACTTCCTTCGATGATCTCCAGATTGCTGTTCGAGAATTTAGACGAGTCTCGAGTTAGGACAGCTACCTGATGCCCATTCTTCAGCGCCACTTCAACCACTCGACCACCTGTGAGGCCCGATGCACCAAATACTAGAATTTTCATCGACTGCAATTCCTTTCGAAGGCTGGCGATACGGATCACCGCCGATTGAAAAATCACACTAAACGCCGAACGCATCTAATGTTTATGCCATAAGCATATCAGGCTATGTTTACGATGTCAACATTGAATCCATGAAAAAAAAGTCTTATCACCACGGCAACCTCGAAGAGGCACTCCTCGAGGCCGGTCTGCATGAAGCGAGAGCCACTGGTGCACGAAACCTGGGCGTAACTCATCTCGCCAGGCTGGTGAACGTTTCTCCAATGGCCGTGTATCGGCACTTCTCTAGCGGAGAGAGCCTCAAAGCCGGGATCTCGCAGCACGCCAGGGAAAAGCTGGCCAGACGCATATCTGCCGCAGCCGCCACGGAAACCGATGTCAAACTTCGCTTTCTGGCAATGGGAAGGGCGTACATCAAGTTCGCCTTGGACGAGCCAGGTCTCTTTTCAGTGGCATTTACGGAATCCGAGGAGTTGCCTGCGCGCGAAGACAACCCCTCGGCATGTTTAATTTTTCAAAGTGCAGTGTTGGATCTTTGCCATGCCGGCCTGATTCAACACTCGAACATGGAAGGCGTTACAGCAATGGCCTGGTCTGCCGTTCACGGATTTTCCATGCTTGCAGGCGGCACATTCCCTTTTCGACCAAGCGCCAAGAAGGCAGCCATCGATGATTTGATGGAAAGAATCTGGACTAGCGTCATTCAATCGAACGAACGGTCGAACGAACGATCAACCTAAATCCCAACCGAGCTCGTTCGTGGCAGCGACTTTTCGGCCAGTCTCATCGACACGCCCTAGTCCTCGAACACACCGAAATACGCGTCGAAGAAGCGCTCGGCGTTCACGCTCACGGCCGCCTCGTGCCGGCCATCGGGCTTCGGCGCCCAATACGTGCGGGCGTGGTCCTCGCCAGCCGCCAGTTCCACCTGCACGTCGCCCCGCTCGAATGCACACTGCTGTGCATCGAAAATCGTCACTGCCGCCAACGGGTCGTGGAAGATAATTCGATCGGGCACCTGGCGGAACCAAACCTCGGCGAAATCGAGCACCGGCCGCAGCAGACGATGCCGGCTGAAGCGCTCCGCCACCGCCGCCGCATCCAGCCAGACCTGCGTCGTGATCTCCAGGCCGACCGCGCGCACCGAAGCGCCGCTGGTGTACACCATGCGCGCCGCCTCCGGATCGCAGTAGATGTTCCATTCGTAGCGCGCGCCCTGCCAGTTCGGCGGCGGCGGCATGCGGAAGTCGCCGCCCATGATCACGAACTGCTTCAGCAGAGAGGGAATCTCCGGATCGGCCTTGAACAGCAGCGCGATGTTGGTCAGCGGCCCGATGGCGAAGAGCGTCACTTCGCCCGGGTTGGCGCGGATCGTGCGGCGCATGAATTCGACTGCCTCGCCCTGCGGGAACTCGGTGCGATGCGGCCACGCGCCGAGCTTCTCGGCCTGCGGCGAGAGCGGCTGACGCGCCGGCACGATCAATGGATCGGCGGCGCCCGGATAAATCGGCACGTCGCGGCCGGCCGCCATGCACAGCGCGCTGGCGATGCGCGCGCGCAGGTCGGGCTGCCCGCTCACGGTGGTGATGCCGAGCAGCTCGCACTGCGGCTGCGCCAGCAGATACGCCAGGCACACGGCGTCGTCGATGTCGGAACCGATGTCGGTGTCGAGGAGAAGTTTCATGAAGGGCATGATATGACACAGAATGACGGTTGGAGGGACTACCAGCGATAGGGTGCATCCGCCGTTTGGGGCAGCTCACTCACGCCTCACCCCCTGACCCCCTCTCCCCCTCAATTTCGCGCAGCTCGTTGTGGTTCAACGCTCGAGGAAGCGCGCAAAATTTCGGCGAAGAGGGGGCCAACGCCGCCACGCTCCCCCTCTTCGCCGAGATTT
>JBIIIA010000492.1:0-2613 GCA_044235195.1 Thermoflexales bacterium | reverse complement strand
CGTGTTTCATTTCCCTCTCCGAATCCCTCACCGAATCACGATCGGCACCAGCACCTGCGACGCCACGTACGGCTTGATCGTCGCGCTGAACTCCACCGTCAGCGAGATCACCGCCGTCGGGTCGGCACCGGCCGGCGCGTCGATCACCAGCGAATACGGGGCGTCGCTCATATCGACGGCGACGCCGCGCGCCGCCGGCCCGCCGAACTCGTACGACTGCGGCGCGAACGTGAGCGTCTGCGCGCCGCCGGCGATCGGGCTCTTGGCCACCTGGCGGCCGGATGCGTTCACCACGCGCGCGCGGTAGCCGGCCGGCGTGGTGACGTGGACCACGGTGCGAAAATTCGCCGGCAATTCCGCGGCGCACTGCGGGCAGCCCCAGATCGGCAGGTCGACCGCCGGCGTGGCGATGATCGAACCGTTGTAGCGCTCGAGCACGTCTTCAAGCTGCACCAGCTCGTCGCACACCCAGCCCTTGCCGTCGCCGTCGGGGTCGTACTGTTCGGGATTCGGATCGAACGGGCAGTTGTCCATGCGATCGCTGTGCCCATCGTTGTCGTCGTCGGCGTCACACACGTCTCCGCTGAAATCGCCGTCGGAATTTTTCTGATCGTCGTTCGCCGCGTTCGGACAGTTGTCGCACTTGTCGCCGCGCGCGTCGCCGTCGGCGTTGGCCTGGTTCGAGTTGGCGACGTACGGGCAGTTGTCCGATTCGTTCAACACGGTGTCGCCGTCTATGTTCGCGTCGCAGACGTCGCCGAAGCCGTCCCCATCCATGTTTTTCTGGTCGGGGTTGTAGGCGGCGTCGCAGTTGTCGAACCGGTCCATGACGCCGTCCAGGTCGCTGTCGTCGCATGCGTCGCCGATGCCGTCGCCGTCGTCGTCGGACTGCAGGAAGTTGCTCACCGTAACGCAGTTGTCGACGACGTTCACCTCACCATCGTCGTCGATGTCGGCATCGCACGCGGCGACATCACTGTCGCCGTTGCCGTCCATGTCGGACTGCGAGGGGTTGGCCACGCTCGGGCAGTTGTCCGCGGCGTCGGCAATTCCGTCGTTGTCGTTGTCCGTCTCACTCGAATCGAATACGCCGTCGCAGTCGGCGTCGCCGGAGCCGATGCCCACCGCGGCGTACGCGTTGCGCACCTGGCACACCGTGTGCGCCGCCGGCAGCCCAATGGTGCTCGCCAAAGTCACGGCGCAGTAGCGCGCGTCGCCGAAGTCGGAGCTCGAACCGAGGCACTGCGTCAGCATGCGATAGAACAGCAGCTTGGCCTTGTTCGCGCCGATGCCGGTCACCGAATAACCGTTGTAGCTGCCGCCGGCGATGATCAGGTTCGCCGCCTTGTTGTGAATGCCGCTGTTGGTGTGCACGCCGCACCAATCGCCGGGTTTGTCGTTGCACCAGTCGCCGGGGTTCGCGAACATGCGGCCGGCGTACGTCTGCGGCTGGCCGAAGCAGCGCGGCGCGAACATGTCGCGAATCGCCGGCGTCGTGCCGCACTCCGGAAAGTCTTCGGGCGCGTCGGTGATGGACGTCCCTTCGCCGAGCAGCCAATCCGACTGGTCGACGAACCAGCCGAAGATGTCGGAGAAGCTCTCGTTGAGCGCGCCCGATTCCGCGAAGTATTCCATGTCGGCCGATTCGCTCGTCACCGCGTGCGCGACTTCGTGCCCGACGACGTCATCGGAGACCACACCGTCGCCGAACTCGAACAGCTCGCAGTTGGGGTTGTAATGCGCGTTGCGCCAGATCGGATTGCCGTCTTCGTCGCCGGTATTCACGAACAATTCGTACTGCGTGCCGTCGTCGTCGTACGAATCGCGCCACAGCGGCCCGCTGCGCCAGAAGGCGTCGACCTTGTTGATCGCCGTGAACGCCACGAGCCCGTCCGTGTCGGGCGTGGCGCCGGGCACCATGCCGTCCTCGGTGAACCACGAATCGACGCCGCCGCCGCACAGGAAATTGCCGTGCGGCGCTTCGAGCGCCATCGTATCCAGCTGCAGGTCGTATTCCTCGTGCCGCGCCGCACGCTGGTGGCGCAGGGCGCCGCTGTCGGCGTCGATCAGCACGCTGCGCCCGTCGCTCAAGAAAACCTGCCACGTCAGATACGTGTTCGCGTCGTCGATGCCGAGCAGCTGCGGCGCGAAGTACGTCAGCGCCGTCTTTCCCTGCAGCGCCAGCGCATTCGTCCCGCGCACGCTGCGATCCGCAGACGTCACGCGCGCGATGCGCTCGGCCTGAAGCGCCGACAGCCGCGGCGTGGGCGGCGCGTCGATCAGCGGCGCGTAGCGCCCGAGCACGCCGACGATCGCCGTTCCGCGAAACAGGACGCCGACGTGCGAGGCGAACACCGGCACGCCTTCGTGCATCTGCCGGAACGCCAGAAAATCATCGCTGCGCGAACGCCGCCGCAGCTGCAGGGCCGCGCTCGGATTCGCCAGCCGGAACGCCGCGGCGTGCGTGCCGAACAGCCAGCGCGCGCGAGCGAGGTTGTCCGCGCCGGCGCTCGCGGGCGGCGTCACGTTCAGCGCCGCCGTGCGCAGCGCGCCGTTCACCACGCGCAGTTCGCCGCTGATGCTGCCCGTCGCCCGCAGCGCCGCCAAGCCGCT
>JBIIIA010000177.1:0-6696 GCA_044235195.1 Thermoflexales bacterium | reverse complement strand
CGCTTCTGGGCGGGCGCTGGGAGGCGCTGCGCCGCGCGCGCAGCATGCTGCGCGCGCGGCGGGGCGGGCGTCCGCTGGTTTCCGGGCCGGATGCGCTGGCGGCCCCGTGGCGGGTGCGCGAGCGGTTTACCGCACCGTGAACGGCACGTAGGTGGCCGGCGTGACGACGGCGACGGCGTCCGTCGATGTGACCGAGCCGATCTGCAGCACGTACGACGTGGCGGCGGCAGCGACGCCGCGCGCCTGCGGGTTGGTGCAGGACACGCCGGAGCGCTGGGCGAGCGGCGCGCCGTTCAGCGTGGCGGTGCCGGGGCCCTGCCAGGCGTAGACCGCGCAGGTGGGCACGGCGGCGTTGTCCAGGACGATCTGTGGGATGACGAGCAGCTTGGCGGCCGTCGGCTCGGACGTGGCCATCGTGTTGTTGACCTGTGACTTTTCGGTGTCCGGCTGAGGATCGACGCGATCGACGACGAGCGTGTTGAGCTCGGCGACGGTCTTCGACGGGTTGAACGGCGTCTGCCAGGAGAGGACCGGGTTGCGATACACGATCTGGCCGAAGCCGCTGCCCCAGAAGGTGTTGCCGTTGTAGCGCATCTCGTTGATCGTGCCTTCGGTCGTGAGGCGTCGGTCATCGTCCCAGATGTGGATGCTGTTGTCGCCGCTGATCAGCGAGTTTTCGATGCGGCCGGTGGCCGGAATTCTGGGGTCGCCGAACGGCGCGCTGAACACGGCGGAGCCGTAGGCGCGATTTTCACCTTCGACGACGTCCGGGTGGATGTCGTTGTCGGTGAACGTGCTGTTCCGGATGACGACGTCCGAGCCGACCAGGTAGGCGGCGCCGCCCCATTTGTCGGCCACGTTTTCGGCGAAGACGGTGTCTTCGATGACGGCGACGCTGTTGTTGATGACGGCCAGGGCGCCGCCGGAGCCGTTGTTGCCGCTGCTGCTCGATGTGCTCGTGCCGGCGCCGTCGGCGAAGTTGCGCAGGAACATCGAATCTTCGATACGCAGATCGGTCAGGTCGACGAACACGCCGGCGCCGATGCCGGTGACATCGGTCGTATTGATCTGCGTCACCTTGAAGCCGTGGAAGGCGGAGTTGGTGATGCGCACGGTGGCGCGGTTGGCGGAGATGTTGCTCTGTTGGCCGACGCCGTTGCCGTATTCGCGGGCGGTGTCGCCGGTGGCGTAGATGGCACCGGCCGACTGAGCGACGTTCTCGGTCGCTTCGAAGAGCGAATCGTTGACCTGCAGCGAGACGGACGGGCGATTGGCGTCGCCGTCGAAGCCCTGCGTATCGCTGGAGGTGGCGGAGATGGCACCGCCGAATCCGGTGCCGGAGCCGACGGCCGTGGCCTTGTTGTTTACGAAATAGCTGGCGTCGACGATCAGCTTGGCGCGGTAGCCGTTCACCGCGCCGCCGATGCCGGCGGCGTTGTTCTCGAAGTGCGAATAGCGCACGTACATGACCGACTGGTCTTCGGCGTGCACGGCGCCGCCCTCGGTCGGTCCGACGTTCTGCGCTTGCGCATCGCGCTGGGCGATGTTGTTGCGGAACGTGCTGTTCCAGAGGTAGGCGCTGGCATTCGGCGTGCTCATGTCACCGCTCCACGTGCCGATGACGAAGATGGCGCCGGCGACGTAGCCGGCGCGGTTGCCGTCGAACGTGCTGCCGTCCACGGACAGGTACGAATCGCCGACGTGGATGGCGCCGCCGGAGGCCGTGTTGCGGTGGCCGGGCAGGTCGACGCGGTTGGAGGTGAACGTCGAGCCGGCCACGCGCAGCGTCGAATTGCCCTTGATGCTGATGGCGCCGCCCTCGTTTTTCGCGCTGTTGCTGCGGAACGTCGAATTTTTGATGCCGACGACCGAGCCGCCCAGCAGCAGGGCGCCGCCGCCGGTGCTGTTCGGGTTCGCGGCGTTGTTTTCGAACGTGCAGTCGGTGAACTGCGCGTCGCCGTTCATGATCGTCACCGCGCCGGCGATGCCGTCCTGCTGCGAGAGGCCGTTGCGAAAGGTGAGATTTTCGAAGGTGACGAGCTTGCCGTCCGAGCGCGAGAAATTCTGGATTTGCAGAATGTCGCGCGCGCCGCCGCCGTCCAGGTAGACGTTGCCGATGCCGCGGATGGTGAATCCCTTGCGCTCCATGTTGATGCGGAATCCGTAGCCTCCGATCACGGCGTTGGGCGAGGAGTACGTGCCGGCAGCGACTTCGATGACGCCGTCGTCGCCGATGGCGTCGATGGCCGTCTGCAGATCGCAGTCGGCCGGGACGCGCAGCAGCGCCGATCCGCCGGCGCAGCCGACGGCGTGCGCCCGCGGCGCCCCACCCAGCGCGAATACGATGGTGAACAGTGCTGCAGCGAGTGTGCGGAGGTGTGTGCCGGTGGGCAGGAAAGATCTTGGCATGTGGTGAAATGCAATGCGAATGTCGTGAAAAGTGACGTTCAAACGTGCGGAAGCATACATCTATTCTCTGAAGAGGAAATAAATGGGTGCATCCGCCGTTAGGGGCAGCTTGCTCACGCCTCACCCCCTGACCCCCTCTCCCCCTCAATTTCGCTCCAGCTCTGACTGAGAAATGCTCATAACGGCGCGCGAAATTTCGGCGGAGAGGGGGCAAACGCCGCCACGCTCCCCCTCTTCGCCGAGATTTCGCGCGCTTACCAGTACTTTGCTCGACAGAAAAGTAAGCGAAATCGAGGGGGAGAGGGGGCAGGGGGTGAGGCGTAGGGCTCTCATTTCTCGTTCCTCTCCCCTCACTTCTCATAAAGGGGTCCGGCGCAGGAAATCGGCGATCGGCTGTGCGAGCGCCAGCGCGGCGAGGTGGTCGAGGATGCGCGGCGCCGCGCGCCGGGCGCCGAGGAGGGCAGCGGCCTGGCCTTTGCAGTAGTAGTACTGCAGCAGGGCGAGATAAAGCGTGTCCAGCCCGGGGCAGCCGTCGGCTTCGTAGGTGGATGCCAGGGACAGCGCACGCGCTTCGAGCGCCGCGGCGCTTTCCGGCGCCGGGCGGCCGCTGCGCAGGACGCTTTTCGCGATGAGCTTCAGGCAGGCGGACGGCATGAGCTTGGTGAGCACGGCCGGGTGCTTGCGCAGGAAGATCAGCGACATTTGGCCGCACTTGAACTGTCGTTCGGCGAACGTGCGCGCGGTGTAGTAATGGTAGTGCGTGGCGAGGATGTGGGCGCGGTAGCGGATGCGCAGGCCGTGGCGTTCGAGGCGGTAGGCGAGCTCGGCGTCTTCGAAGGCGGCGTAGGGAAAGATCGTGTCGAAGCGGGCGCGGTGCTTCTCCAGAAATGCGCGCTTGAGCGACACGTTCGAGGTGTACAGGTGGCGGAAATCGTAGAGCTCGCCGTCGCGCAGCCAGTGGTAGCTGAACTGCTGTGCGCCGACGCCGTCGATGTGCGTCATCAGCGTGGTGCGCGGCATGTCGATCGGCCAGACGGTTTTGCCGAGGACGGCGATGAATTCCTGCGGCTCGTCGCGATGCGCCTGTGCGTGCCCGGCGACGAAATCGACGGCCGGGCAGATGTCGTCGCCGACGAAGGCGATGAGGTCGCCGCGCGCCAGCTCCATGCCGCGGTTGCGGGCGGCGGCGGGGCCGCCGTTGGCGGGCATCGCTTCGACGCGCAGCGTGAAGCGCGTCGGCCGGAATTCGGCCAAGATGCGATGCGTGTCGTCGGTGGATCCGTCGTCGACGGCGATGAGCTCGAAGGGCACGTCGCCCGTCTGCCGGTCGTAGGCGCGCAGCACGCGCGCGATGCCGTGCGCGCGGTTGAAGCACGGCATGATGACCGAGAGGGTCGGGCGGCCGATATTCGACGACATGCGACGTCAGGAGGTGCGCACGGCGCGGCGCAGGCGATACGCCACGGCGGACAGGCCGTCGCGCAGTAGATCGCGCGCGCGCGCCATTAGATTGTCGGGATTCACGGCCGGAGCCATCGGCCGTTCGTCGAACTGCTGCATGAGGTACTCGAGATGGGTGCGGCGCAGCGGGTGCTGCGGGTCGAGCAGCTGCACGGCGAGCGCTTCGCGCTCGGCGTCGCTGCGGCCGCTGAGCTGCGCGAACAGCGCGGCCACGAACATGCCGCCGGCGTCGTGATGGTGCAGCGAGTGCAGCATCTGTTGCAGGACGTGCGGCGACTCGCTCAGTGCGTCGCGCAGGATCATCGGGAGGTGCGTGACCATGCACCAGCACGATTCGAACGCCAGCAGCGCGCCGCGCTCGCGGATGGTGTTGGCGCCGTGGATGCGGTACTGCAGGAGCGGCCGTGGCAGGAGCACGATTTCGCTGCAGCGCGCGGCGCGCAGCGCGAAGTCCCAGTCGTGCGCGTAGCGCAGCGGGCGGAACTCGTGCAGCGTGCGCCACAGCTCGCGCGTGAAGACGAAGTTCGAGGTGGTGGCGAGGTAGTTCTCGGTGGTGAGCGCGTGCCGCAGGTCGTCGCCGGCGCGGAAGCTGCGCTCGGGATGGGGCAGCGCGTACGGCGACAGGTCGCGGTAGCCGTGCTTGACGCCGGTGACGACGCCCTGGGCGTCGATGATTTCGAGGTGCGACGCGGCCAGCCCGCGCCGGGGATCGCTGCGCAGCTCGCTCACGAGGGCGGCCAGTCGTTCGCGATGGTAGACGTCGTCGGAGTTCAGAATGGCGAGAAATTCGCCCTGCGCCAGGTCGAGGCCGGCGTTGATGGCGGCGTGCGCCCCGCGGTTCTGCTGCGCCACGACGCGCATGCGTCGGTCGTCGAACTTCGCTAGCACGGCCAGGCTGTCGTCATGCGAGCCGTCGTCGACGACGATCAGCTCGAGGTCGTGCAGGCTCTGTTCGAGCACGCTGCGCACGGCGGCGGCGATGTAGCGGCCGTGGTTGTACGAGGGGATGACGACGGAGACCAGCGGCGTCATGGCTCTCCCAGCAGGGCCTGCTCGTAGCGGGCGTAGGTCGTCTCCATGCCGAAGCGCTCGATGAGCGTGGCGCGGATGTGCGCCGTGTCGAGCTGCATGCGCAGGGCGGTCTGCACGGCGGCGCGCAGCGCGGTGACGTCGCCGATGCGCGGCACGACGATGCCGCCGCCGGTCAGCTCGATGAGTTCGCGGGCGTTGCCGACGTCGGTGACGACGACGGGCTTGCCCATGGCGAGCGCTTCGATGACGACGACGGGCATGCCTTCGTATTCGGACGGCAGCACGACGACGTCGGCGATGGCGTAGACGTCGGCGCTGGGCTCGTAGAAGGGGCGGCGCGTGAAATTGGGGAGGTTGATGCGGCGCAGCTGATCGGCGACGGCGTCGGCGAGGGGCCCGTCGCCGACCATGAGGAAATGGACGTCGGGGACGTCGCGCATCTGGCGGGCGAGTTCGAGGAAGTCGAGGGGGCGCTTCTGGGGATGGATGCGGGCGATGAAGGCGACGACCCTGGCGTGCTCGGGGAGGCCGAAGGCGCGGCGCAGTGCGCGGCGGCGCTCGTCGTCGTAATGAGACGGGTCGTAGTTTTCGGCGTCGATGGGGTTTTCGATTTGAAAGGACCGATTCGCCGGGACGCCGGCCTGCACATAGGCGTCGCAGATTTTGCGGTTGACGCCGATGTTGGCATCGAACAGCTGGGCGAGCGCGGCGTCGTAGCGGGAGATCCAGCCGAAGCGGTGTTCGTAGACCTGGTTGGCGAAGCGCAGGGAGGGGAAGCGCTGGCGGATGCGCGGCAGAGCATCGAAGAGCCACGCGGAGCCGTTGGCGAGGTAGAGACAGCGCGGCGTGAAGCGTTCGATGAGGTAGGTGAGGAACGCTTCGGCCTGGTCGAACGGGAGGAAGTCGTGAGCGGTGTAGACGAAGGGCGTGATGGCGCGGAAGCGGTCGGCGGTGGAGCCGAGGTTGCCGTCGTGGGGGTCGGTGGCGACGACGACGAAACGAATGCGCGCGGCGAGGGAGCGGATCATGTCGAGGGCGATGCGCTCGGCGCCGCCCATGGCGAGGAAGGGCAGAAAGACGACGACGGTGGGGCGCGGGTCGGGCGCGAGGGGCATGCGGAAGAGCCGATGCACCGGCGTGCGGTGCGCCGGCGGCGCCGGCTGCGGTTCGCGCTGGGTGAGGAAGAAGCGGTCGTCTTCGAACAGCAGCGGCGCCGTCGCCGGCTGGCTGCGCATCGGCAGCTGCGAGAAGCGCTCGCGTCGATTCGTGGTGGTGCGCAGGATGCGGCCGACGGCGGTGGCCTCCTGCGGCGACCGCGCTTCATGCGCGGCGAGCCATGCGCCGAAGGTAAGCTGCAGATCGTCGTCGACGCAGTCGGCGCGGGCGAGGCAGCGCAGCAGCGGCAGTTCGGGCGTGCCGGGCAGGCGTCCGCGGCGCAGCTGCAGCGTCAGCCACGAAGGGATCGAATCGAAGCTCAAGGTGAACGCCAGGTTTTCTCGGGCGAGCACGAGCATGTTCGTTTCGACCCACGTGGCCGGCTGCTGCAGCAGGTCGTGCGAGCCGACGCAGATGTATGCGCCCCAGTGTGCGCGCTGCACGGCGTCGCGCGTGCAGCGGACGACGTCGATGTGCGGCCACGTCTGTTCCGCGGCCCAGTGCGTGAGCGCGGCGTGCAGCTCGTCGTTCAGGCAGAGGATGGACACGCGCGGCGGGGCGATCGGCTCGTGAGCCGCTTCGGTGGCCGGGACGACGGCGGCGGGCGGCGGCGCGGTGGGCGGTTTGCGCCAGGCGCGC
>JBIIIA010000491.1:0-2636 GCA_044235195.1 Thermoflexales bacterium | reverse complement strand
GGCGCAATGCGCAGGAGATGGGACGCCCGCTGGCCGCAGGATCGGTGCTGATCATGGCGCTGCTGATCATGCTGCCGGCGTCATTCACCATCGGCGCTGCAATGTTTTGAATCGCGTTGCCATGTGCGGCGCTGTGCAGCGCCGCACATGAACGAAATCGCCGACATGGCTTCGGCGTGGTCGGGTTGAAAAACCCATTGTTGTTCGATCGTTGTTCGAGGGAGGGAGACATGAAGCAAATTCAAAATCGACTGTTCGCGGCAGCGTTGATCGTGGCCGAATCGGACGTGCGTGCGTGCGCCGTGCGTGCGGCGACGCATCTGCTGCGGCGCGGGGAGCGCGGCGACGCCGACTCGGCGGGTTCGACCCTGCGCACGATCATGGTCGTCATCGTAGTCACCGCGGTGGTCGGAGCCATCGGGGCGGCCGTGCGTACAGCCGGGGGCCGCGCGGCGGACTGCATCGTGAACGCCGGGTGCTGACATGACTACGAAGACCACCATGATCGTGCGCAAAGCCGAGCGCGGTGATGCCGACGCATTCTCGACCGTCGCGAACGCGCCGCTGCTGTTCGGCCTGCTGGCGTTCGGCGTCACGATGGCCGCGCTGGGCTTCGGCCGCGTCGGCGCTGCAGCCGCCGCCGAGCGCGGAGCGTACGCCGCCGGCACGCGGCTGCCGGCTGTCGGCGTTTCCGTGGCGAACAGCCACTTCCGGGCATGGAGCGCACGCGACATCTCGGCCGGCCAGACGAATTCCGGTCGCGTAGTCGTCGTGTCGTTGTCGCGAAACGTCTCGTTCGGCGGCGGCGGCATCGGCCGCTTCGATGCGTCGCAGCGCGGGGCGATGGCCAAGCGCGTGGAACGGTTTTATCCGGGAGGCGGGGAATGAGCAGTCGGATGCGGCCGGAAATCGACGGCGGCAAATTCCTGCGCGCCAATGAGCGCGGCGACGCCGAGGTCTTCGGCATGCTGAGCTTCGCACCACTGCTCATGGCCATCGCCACGCTGATCGCCGTCGCCGCGCTGTTTCGAGCGACGCAGACGACGACGTTCGCCGCGGCGCGCGAATGCGCCCGCGTCGCTTCCGCGCACTTGGACGGCGCACGGGCTGCGGCCGCCGGCGTCGGAGCGGCATGGACGTCGCTGGCGGGAAGCGAAGCGCCGACGGCGTTTTCTTCCGTGTCCGTGTCCGGCCACGGCGGGCCGGGCACGGAGGTGCGCTGCGATGTGCGCAGCCGCATCGTCGTCGCCGGGCTGCCGCTCGCCGGCTGGTTCGGGATTCGCGACGCCGACGTCGTGGCAGGATCGGTCGCACTGGTGGAAAAGCACAAGTCGAGGTGATGGTGAACGACATGCGTGCGCGGCATCGGCGCCTCGAATCGGGCTTTTCGACGACGGTGCAGGGACTGTTCTACACAGTTTTGTTGTGGTGGAGCTTCGGGCTGGTATTCGATCTCGGCGGCGCGGCGTACGTCTCGGCGCGCCTGCGCAGCGCAGCGATGTCCGCGGCGCAGGATGCGGCGAAATACGTCGACGTCGCCGAGATCTATCGCTCGGATCGCCTGCAGATCGATGCCGGGCTGGCGCAGGCGCGCGCGCGCGCGGTGTTCGCGCGCGCCATGTCCGGCATCCCGAGCGAAATCGCCGTGTCGGTGCAGTCGGGCGTGCTGCGCGACTTCGTCGTCGTCGACGCGCGCGCCGTCGCACCGATGCGCATCCTGCGCGGCTTCGGCATGCGTGATCTGGTGCTCAGTACGCACTTCGCCGCCGAAGCTGTGCCGGGGATCGAACGGGAATATGAGTAAATCACTGTGGATCACCGCAGCCATGGTCGTGGTCGTTGTTCTGTGCTCGCCGTCGCCTACCGCCGCGGCTCCGCTCGCGCAGTCGGACGGGCCGATCGAAAACTGCGACGGCGCCGATTGCCAGGGGGAAATCGTCATTCCGGGCGATCCGTCGAATCCAGGCGGCGGCGGCTCCGACGGATCACCGCCGGGCGATGAAGCGCCGCCGCCCGCCGTCGGGCCGGCCGACGGCACGACCGTCTCGATGATGTGCGCGCACATCGACTACGGCGCGTTGCCACCCGGCGCATCCGGCGTCTCGCTGCTGAACTGCGCCGGCGATCCGCCGCTGGTGTCGATCGGCCTGGTCTACCAGGGCGGGCTGCTGTCGCCGTACAGCGCCGCGGCCTGCCTCGCGCCGGGCATTTGTCAGCCCGGGCAGACCGCGCCGGCTATCCCCTGCCAGCCGCAGGCGTACGACGACACGCTCACGTTCGACTGCATCTTCGACGGCATCGAAGAGCGGCGCGTGGCGGCCAGCAGCAGCTGCCCGCACAACCGCGTCGAGCGCACGCCGTATCCGCGTTCGCTGGTCGGCGTGCCGACGTACTTTCGCCTGCAGCACGAGATATGGGGAACCGGCGGGGCGGGGGGCATGCGCGGCAGCCGGGAATTCGCCGTCGGCGCCGACGGCAACCCGCTGCACATGGGCGCGTGGACGCTCGACATCGCCATTCGCTCGCAGCGGCTGCCGGCCGGCGTGCGCTGGGCCGAGGAACGCGTCGTCGGCCCGGAGTGGACTTTCCGCGACCGCGGCGCGTCCGGCGGCGGCGGGGGGGGGGGGGGCGCGCGC
>JBIIIA010000490.1:0-2638 GCA_044235195.1 Thermoflexales bacterium | reverse complement strand
AGCCCGCGCGCGAATGCGTCGAGCATCGTCGCCGTCAGGTACGCGCGCCGCGCCGGGAGAATGCCGCGCGAAAGCATTACAGGCCTTCGCCCTCCCACAGCTTCGTCGCCAGCCGCAGCGGGTCGCCGCGCACGCCGCACCCGGCGAAGTACTCGCACACGCGCAGCACGTCGCGCTCGAAGAATTCGCGCGCGTTCGGATTCTTCCAGCGATTCACCGCCTGCGGAAAATCGATGATCAGATACTCGCCTTCCCAGTACAGGATGTTGTAGGCCGACAAGTCGCCATGCACCAGGTCGTTCGCCAGCATGACGCGAATATCCTCGACGACGCGCCGGAACAGCGGCAGCGCCTCGTCGCGTTCCAAAGTCACGTGCGCCAGCGCCGACGCCGCCGTCTCGCGCTCGCCGAGATAGGTCATCAGGATGGCGTTGTCGTTCACGCCGTACGTGCGCGGCACCCGCACGCCGGCCGCGTGCAGGCGGTTCAGCGCGCTGTACTCGTTCTGCAGCCACGAGCCGTGCAGCATCTCCAGGCCGACCTTCGAGCGCTTCGCCACGGCGCGCTGCTCGCGGCTCTTGAACATGGCCTTGCCGTCGTCGCCGATCAGTTCGCCGCCGGCGCGGTAGGCCGCGTCGTTCTTCAGGTTGCGAAACATGCGCGGCCGATACACTTTGGCCGCCACCAGCTCGATGCCCAGCTGCGCATGCGCGCTGCAGCAATAGACGTTGGCTTCCTTGCCACCCTTCACCTGGCTCAGAATGTCGGCGATCAGGTGGTTCGCGTAGAAGCCGCCCAGCGACTCGAGCAGCCAGTTCTCCTCGAACTGCTTGCCCTTGAACGTCGGGTTGAACACGTCGACCTGCGCGTCTGCCCGCGCCGCCTCGCGGATCATTTCCTTGACCGCACCGCTGAGCGATTTGTCGCGCGGTGCCTTCGAGCGGCGGGTCAGGTCGCGGCGCGCGCGGTTGCTGGCCAGCAGCGCGGCCGCGTCGTCGATGAAATCGTCGTCGATGTCGTTGCCGTTTTCGTGGGAAGTGTTCATAGATCAGTTCGACTCCTCGCGAGTCGGAGGCATGATTCAAAAGCCGAAATGGTGAAACGGAAAAATAAAAACGCCGCGGCGAGCACGCCGCGGCGGACCGAACGACCGTAAGGTGCGTTCGTCTACGCTGAATGAGGCGCACTCATGAGAGAAACAGGGACCACGAGAACCAGATTCATCGACATCATGCGCCTCCTTTTTCAAAAATATCCGGCGCAGAATTGCGCAGGTGGCGAAATTGTAGCACGTCGTTTATCTTTGCCGACATGGCAAAACTCACCGTGAAGGACCTGCTCGCCCTGAAGGGCAAGTGTCAGCTGGCGCAGATTTACGTGCGCAACGCGAAGGAAGCGGCCGCCTGCGAGGCCGCCGGCGTCGACATGATCGTCACCTCCGAGCGCACGCCGGACGTCGCTGCGATTCGCGCCGCGGCGCCGAACACGTTTCTGACGATCGGGCTGGCCTACGGGGAAGACTACTCCAGCGCGGCGGACGCCGTGCGCGGCGGCTTCCGCGCGCTGCGCAACGGCGCCGACACGGTGTACTGCGGCTCGAGCATGCAGTTCGTCGAGGCCATGTCCAACGAGGGCATCCCGGTGTGCGGCCACGTCGGCATGATTCCGTACAAGGCGACGTGGTTCGGCGGGTTCAAGGCCGTCGGCAAGACAGCGACCGACGCGATGCAGGTGTACCAGCGCACGCTCGATTATCAGAACGCCGGCGCCGTCGCGGTGGAGGTCGAAATCGTGCCACACAAGATCGCCTCGGAAATCGCCAAGCGCGTGCAGGTCTTCATGATCGGCATGGGCGCCGGCACCGGCTGCGACGCGCAGTATCTGTTCTCGACCGACGTGCTCGGCGACAACACCGGCCACATCCCGCGGCACGCCAAGGTCTACCGCAACTTCAAGGCCGATTACGATCGCCTGTATCAGGAGTCGATCGCCGCGTTCAAGGAATTCAAGCATGACGTGGCCACCGGCGCTTACCCGGAGGCGCGCCACAGCCTCGAAATCAAGGATGAGGAATACGCAAAATTCCTCGAGATGGTCGAGGAATACGACAACGACGACTTCGGGTTCTAGCGCGACGCCAGGGCCGGATCTTCCGTCGCCGTGCTCAACGCCTTGATGCACTGCTTCGTCAGGCGCATGTTCTGGCGGAAGATCCAGCGCGGCTCGATGTTGTTCTCGCGGGGCAGGTAGGCGACGTACCAGCGCGCCGTCAGGTCCAGCCCGACGGCGATGACGCGCTCGCCGTACGGCAGCTGCGTCACGACGTCGTACTCCAGCCCCGGCCCGCTGCGCACGTTCGTCACCGGCACGCTCACCAGCCCGTCGCAGGCGCGATGTCCCTGCGGCGGCGGTGAGCCGGCCGTCGCAGGCGCCGCCGCCGCCAGCCACAGCGCCGCCGCACACCCTCCCAACGCCATTCGGATCGAAAACGCACGCATCTCAACCTCCGTGATTTCTCACAGAGATTGTATAGATCTTGCAAAGATTAGAGCGTCGGTCTTTGGTACGGTTGTTCGTTACCACCAGGGGTGTCCCAATCCCGAGTGAAGTCCGCGAATCACGGCGTGGGGCCCCGCCC
>JBIIIA010000489.1:0-2642 GCA_044235195.1 Thermoflexales bacterium | reverse complement strand
GTGACGCCGATCGTCACCGTCGTCGATTTGGTTGGGAACAGCGGGCAGGTTCCGCTCGTCCCGTTGTCGGTGCAGGAGCCGGCCGTCGACGAGTATTCCGCCGTCGCGCCGGCGCTCAGCGTCGGCGTCACTACCAGCTGGTTCGTCCCGCTCGGCACCTCCGTCTGGTAGTTCAGCGTCGTCGATACGAACGTCGGCGTCAGCCCGGGGATGTCGATCACCAGTTCGCTGGCATGCGGTTCGTCCACCGCCGTCACCACGATCGTGTAGATCTTGGTGGTCGCAAGATCCGCGGCAGTGACCGTAACAGTGATGGTGGTCGTGCCCGAAGACGCGATCGCGCAATCCGACGGCGACGCATTCCCCGGCGTGCACGTGCCCGCCGTCGATGCGTAGGCCACCGTCGCGCTGACGTCGTTCGTCGTCGCCGTCACCAGCGCCTGCGTTGTGCCGGCCGGCACTTCGGCTGTGTACGACGTCGTCGTCGACACGAACGCCGGCGCCAGCGTGCCCGGATCAATCTGCAGGTCGATCAGCGACGCATCATCGGCCGCCCCGGGTTCGTCCGCCGACCACTCGAAGACCACTGCAGGTGAAAACGCATTTTCAAACAGCCCCGTGCCGTTCGCGCCATCTTCACCTACGCCCCAGCAGTACAAACGGGAGGCTGTGCGTGCGCACGTCTGCTCTGCGTTCGACGAGATTTCGAGCACACCTGCCAGCGGCGGGCCGCCGGCCGAGACGGTCACCGTCGTGACGCGGTGATACATTTCGTTCACTGCCGCGTCCTTCCCGATTCCGAGGAACCCGTAGTCTGCCTGTCTTCCCGAGCACAGCACGTAGCCCGCAGTGCTGCGGGCGCAGTTGTGCTGGTCTCCCGGCGAGGTTTGCGCCAGGTTGGTCAACGGAGCGCCTGTGTCGAACATTTGAGTCTGTGTGAGAAGTGAGCGGTCATCTGTCGTTCCGTCTCCGATCGTCATGTAGTAGTTGTAGCCGGTGCACATTTGACTGCCCGCCACCAGGACGCAGGTGTAGTCGTAGCCGACGCCCATGTCCGACGCGCCGGTCAGCGGCGCCGTCCCCGTCGCGTTCAGCATGGTGATTGCGCTCGTGGAGGTGATGCCCTGGGTCCCGTCGCCGAACCCGCCGACGGGGTTGTTGCCCCAGCATTTCACCATCCCGGAAGCGGTCAGCGCGCAGCCATGCGAGAGGCCGAGGCGCACGGAAACGGCATCGTCGATGCCGGGCACCGTCACCGGCGTCGTCGTGGAGATGTACACCGATTCGAACGTGTTGGGGTCGAAGTAGCCGGCAGCATGGTCAACGCCCCAGCACAGCACATTGCCTCCGACCACGGCGCAGGTGTTCCAATTGCCGGCTCCGATGTCGGTCACCCCGGTCAACGGGCCGTTCCCGCCCGGCGCCAGCACGCTCACCGGCACGGTGCGCGTCTGATGGCTCCCGTCGCCGAGCTGGCCGTATTCGTTTGCTCCGGTGCACTGCACCGTCCCGCCGGTGCGCCGAATGCATGTGTGATTCACGCCAAGTGCCACCTGAACGGCGTCGGTGATGCCCGTAATCGTCACCGGCCTCCAGCCCGTTTCGAAATCGCCGCGGCCGAGTTGCCCGGACTCGTTGACGCCCCAGCATGCCACCTCCTTCGTGATGAGGATCACGCAGCGATGCAATGCCTCCGATCCTTGGCCGAGCTGCGTCACCTCCTCCGTGCGCGGCGGGGCGGCCACGCCCTCGGGGCGCAGGATCGTCACCGTGTAGATTTGCATGGCGCTGAAATCTTCCGACAACACGGTGATCGGCACCACGGTGCGAGTGAAGGGCAGCGAGCAGTCCACGCCGATGATCAAGTAGCCACAGGAAGTGTTTGCATAAGCCAGCGGCCAGGTCGTCGTGTATATCAGGTGCACGGACTGGGTATAGGGCACCGTCAGCGTGTATTCCAGCGTCGTGCTGACGAACGCCGGTTCGAGCGTGCCGAGCCCGGTGTATAGCTCTGCAAGAGAGGCGTCCGTGGCATCGGCCGGCCGGGGCGCCTGCGCCTGAACGCGCGGCGTTGTCGGCCGCGAGATCGGCGGCGACGCCTGCGTCCGGCGCGCCGGCGCGGGCGCAGACGCGCTTCCGGGATTCGGCGCTGCGCCGAGAACCTGCGCGCCGGCGGCTAGCAGCACGGCGAGCATGCCCTGCGTCCAGCGTCTGATCGAATTTCGTCTCCTGGATTCTGATATCTTCATTGCGTTGGCCTCTTTTATTTCGTAAATCTCGCACTTTTCTGCCTGCGTGCGAGATATGCAGATCGCTGCAAAATATTGCCTGAGGCCTGCTTTTACGAACATCCCCTGCTGCGGGTGAATTTCAGATGAATTTTTTGCTCGAATGCCGGACGCACCCCGCGCATAGAATGCACCGATCACCATGCTCGATCAGCTGCGCCTACTTTTCGCCATCAACGACATGATCGTGCAGTTCGTGCACGGCCAGGTGTTTCTGCTGCTCGGCGTGACGATGGGGCTGCAGTACTTTCGCCCCAGCCGGCTGGAGCTGGCGCGTGCGCTGCCGTGGCTGGCGGCGTTCGGCATCCTCGAGGCGGTGGCGACGTGGGGCAACGGCTTCATCCCCCTGCAGGA
>JBIIIA010000488.1:0-2660 GCA_044235195.1 Thermoflexales bacterium | reverse complement strand
TCGATGTGCCTGGTGCCGGCGAACCAGCGCTGCACCGAGCCGATGTGGCCTTCGGCCGCGCGCGTGCCGATCTCGCTGGCCAGCAGCGCCCGCACGGTCGGGCTGGTCGGCGCCTCGGGCGCGAGCAGGTTGATGCAGTTTTTGCCGCGCCATTCTTCGTTGCGGCGCACGGCGGCGAGCACTTCGTTCGCCATGTCGACGCCGGTGCGGCACGCATCCAGCAGCGTGCGCGCATGCGCCAATGCAGCCTTGTCGTGAACTTCGAAATCGTTGGTCTTCATCTTCCTCCTCTCTGCACTATTACTCTCTACTATTACTATCCACTCTCTTCTCTCTTCCCCGCAGATAGTCGATCAGCCGTTCGGCTCCCACGGCGATGTGCTCGACCAGCACGGCCTCGGCCGCCGCAGCGTCACCGCGGCGCGCCGCCTGCAGCAGCAGCTTGTGTTCCCGCAGCGACTGCGCCTGATGGCCGGCATCGGTGAGCGTGACGTACATGTAGCGATCGACGCGGCGATGAATCTGGCGGATCAGTTCGAGCAGCTGCGGACGCCCGGCGGGCGCATACAGCGCTTCGTGAAACTCGCGGTTGAGGGCGCTCCAGCGCGCGGCGTCCGGCTCGTGCCGCGCTTCGTCGAGGATGTCCTGCGCGCGGCGCAAGTCGTCCGTCGTCATGCGCGGAATCGCGCGGCGCAGCGCCGCCGTCTCGAGCGCCGTGCGGATTTCGCCGAGTTCCTCGGCCTCGTCCGCCGAAAGCGTCGTCACCACCGCGCCGCGGTTGGGATAGAACGCCACGAGCCCCTCGGCCTCCAGACGGCGCAGCGCTTCGCGCAGCGGAATCTTGCTCACGCCGAAGCGCGCGGCGATGTCGTCCTGCCGCAGCGGCTGTCCGCCGACGAGCACGCCGCGCAGGATCGCCTCACGCAGCGCGTGCGCCGCCGCCTCCGCCGAGGTCAGCCCGGCAGCGCGCGCATCGGCGATCAGAGTTTCCAGCTCAGGTTTCACAAGATGAAATCGTATACGATTTCAGGAATTGCGCAATCTATCTCACCAGTGCATCCCGCACGTCCTCGTAAATCGGCAGCGGCTCGAGGCTCGGCGTGACGAACGTGAACGCATCGCGATAGCCGTGCGCCGGAGCCGGCAGCTTGAACACCCAGAAGACGACGCACCGGGCCCACGGCCAGTGCGCGCGCGCATACGCGAGCGCGCGCAGCGTGTAGTCGATGCGCTGCGCCGGCGTGACGCCGTTGACGTAGCGCGCGTCGTCGTTCCAGCCGGTCTCGGTGATGTACGCCGGCTTGCCGCCGTCGCCGTGGCGCGTCATCACTTCGCGCAGCAGTTCGATGCGACGGAAGTTGATCCGATCGGCCGCCGGTTCGCTTTCGGGCGGCTCGGTCATGCCGTAGTTGTGCACGGCCAGCGCGTCGAAGTAGTCGCGCGCGCCGGCGGCGTACAGTTCATCGAGGTACACGAGATCGTCCAGCGCCACGCCGCGGTCGCGCTCGCGCGTCGGCGCCAGCGCGCCAGCCAGCACGATCGCATCCGGATTGGCGCGCTTCACGAGCGGATACACAGCGCGCAGCAGCGCTGCGTACTGCGCCGGGTTCACCGTTTGCATGCCGACTTCGCCTGAAAGATTCGGCTCGTTCCAAATCTGCAGGTGCCGCACGCGGCCGGCGAAGTGCGCGGCGAACGCCGCCGCGAATTCGGTGAACGCCGCCGCCACGCCGTCATCCAGGTGCGTCCACGTCGTCTCGCGCCCGTCGACCCGCGCCGGCCGCGCCCACTCCGGCACGAATCCGAGGCGCGCGATCACCGTCAGCCCCTGTCGATTGGCATGATCGACGATGCGATCGGCCGAGCGCCAGTCGTACACGCCGCGCTGCTTCTCGTAATACGCCCACGGGAAAAACTCGACGACCCACGGCGCACCCATCTCGCGCACCATCTCCAGCCCGCGCTTGATCTTCCGTTCTTCGACCTCGTCGACGAAGCGCGTGTGCACGCCGGTCAGCGCGTTGTTGGTCCGCACCTCCCGCTGCTCACCCAGCGTCACTAGCACGCCGGGTGGCCGGATCAGCGGGATCAGCAGGATAAGTGCGATCAGCTTCAGGTATTTCATGGCGCAGGACGACGGACGACAGACGACAGACGACAGACGACAGACGACAGACGACAGACGACAGACGACAGACGACGGAAAATCTACAATACTCTTTCTATCACTATCACTATCACTCTCTACTCTTACTCTCTACTCTCTACTCTCTACTCTCCACTCTTCATCCCATGAACGCTACTGCCATGCTCCGCCAGGTGGAAAGCCTGCCCGCGCTGATGCGCGACGAATTCGACGTGCTCGACGAACGCGTGCGCCGCGCCATCGGCCATCATGATCTGCTCGCCGTGCGCCGCATCGTGCCGACGGGTTCGGGCGATTCGCATTTCGCCGCGCTGGCTGCCGAGCTGGCGTTCGAACAATTGGCGCAGCTGCCGACCGAGCCGATGGCGGCGATGGAGTACGGGCGCTACGGCGCTGCGTATCAGTCGAAGGCGTTCCCGCTGAATCCGCTGGTGATCGGCATCTCGGCCGGCGGCCACAGCCCGCGCACGGTCGAGGCGCTGCACGCGGCGCGCCGCGAGGGCGCGCTGACCGC
>JBIIIA010000487.1:0-2681 GCA_044235195.1 Thermoflexales bacterium | reverse complement strand
GCGCGCGAGGCGGCGCTAGCGAGCCGCGTGCTGATCGTGCGCTACGAAGAGTTCACCGCGTCCCCGGCCGCCGTCTTTCAACGCATCTGCACGTTCATCGGCGAACCATTCGACGCCCGCTGCGTCGCGGAGCCGACGCCCGCGCTGAACGACTTCGTGCAGGATCCCCGCCTCGCCCGGCCGATCGAGCCGAACGACGAACGCTGGCAGGATTTCGTCTCGCACGACGAAGCCATGCGCATCGAAGATGCTCTGCGCGAGCCGATGCAGCAGCTCGGCTATGCACGCCGCACCTGACCAGACCATGGCGGACATCCTCTTCGTCACCCGCTCACGCAGCACGCCGATCGGACCCGGCGGCAGACGGCGCGCCTATCAGATCGCCCACGAACTGACCGAGCATTTCGGAGCCGACAAGGTCGACGTGATCAGCCTGCAGGATTGGCACGCCGCACACACCGACGGCGCCCTCCTGCTGCAGCGCGCCGCCGCCGCACTGCGCCGATTCGCACGAAACCCGACGACCGCGCTGATCGATACCGGCATCGACTTCGACGGCTACGCCACACGAGCGTTTCTGTCGCACATCGCCGCTGCGCTCGATGCAGATCCCCGCACGAAAGTCGTCCTCATCGACGATGTACGGCTGGCACCCGTGCTCACGCTGGCGCACGCACGCGGGCTGCCGTGTGTGATCTGTGCGCACAACCTCGAATCACTGGACGCCCTGCCCGAGCGGCACAGCCCGACGCGGCTGCGCGCCCACCTTCTCGATTTCGGCTCCGAAGTCGAAGTGCTGCGCCGGGCGGACGCAATCGTATTTATTTCGAAGACCGAAGCCGCGCTGCTGAGCGCGCTGCGATGTCCGGCAAATGGTCCGGCGGTCGTGCATCCCTATCGGCCCGTCGGCGCGCTCGCCGTACCGCTGCAGCGCATCCGCGAAGCGCGACGGGCCACGCCGCCCGACGCGTCGCTGTTCGTCATGCTCGGCAGCGCCATGCACGAGAGCACTTTTCACTCGATGCAGCGCTTGGTCGAACAGTGGCGGCGACGGCCGCTGCCTTCCGGCATGCGCATCGTCATCGCCGGCGCCGGCACGGAACGCCTCGGCGTGCACGCGATGCCCGGCGTAGACGTGCGCGGCTGGGTCGACGCAGAAGAAATGGACGCGCTGCTGCGCGCCGCGCGGGCCGTCCTCGTGCCCCAGGATCATGGCTTCGGCGCCGTCACGCGGCTGGCCGACATGGCGTGCGCCGGCGTTCCGGTCGTGGCGTCCCATCACGTCGCACACGCACTCGACCTGCCGCCGGGCGTGCGCACCGCCGGGGCAGAATGGGAAGAATGGCTGGCGCTGCTGCACGCCGAACCCAGCCCGGCCGCCGACGACGCGTACGCACGGTGGGACCAGGCCCAGCCACGCACGCTGATCTCCACCATCGAACGACAAACGACATGAGTCGAAGCACCAACGACCACCTGCCCACGAATCCGCGCATCTCCGTCTTCATGGTCGACGGCGGATTCCGCGAGCGATTTCACACACTCGACTGCCTCGGCCGGCAAACGCTGTCACCCGACGAGTACGAAGTGATGTGGATCGAGCATTTCTCGCAGATCCACCCGCGCCTGGCCGAAACCGCATCCCGCTACGCGAACACCACGATCGTCACGCTCGATCGTGATGCGTCGTACCACGCCGGCTACTGCCGCAACGAAGGGCTGCGCCGCAGCCGCGGCGACCTCGTCGTCTACCTCGACGCCGACGTCGTCGTCGAAGAAGATTTTCTCGAACGCATCGCCGCCGAACACGCGAAGTGCGACGACCTCGTCATGCACCTGTATCGCTACGACGAGCCCGAGTCGCAGCGCCGCGCCGACTGGGACATCGAACACCTGCGACGCGTCGGCCGCCTCGAGAATCCGCTCAACTACGGCGCCTGCATCAGCGTGCGCCGCCGATGGCTGATCGACGTCAACGGCTGGGAACAGCATCCGGTGCTCGGCTCGCACTTCAACGCGCACGCCACGGATCTCCACGCACGGCTGCGCGCGCGCGGGCTGGCCGTGAAGTGGCATCCCGACATCCCGATGTATCACCCGTGGCACCCGCTCAACAACGCACCGGCCGACGCTTACGCGCTGCAGGCACTCTTCGTCAACTGGCGAACGAACCGCCGTGAGGTGCTGCCGTTCTCCGGCCTCGACGAACGACGAAACAGACCGGCGCCGGCCGAGCTGGACGAATGGCTGGCGCAGGAAGCCAGATACCTTGCTCGTCGCCGATACGGGTGGCCGGGCCGTGCACTCAATCGGATCGAAAAGTTGCTGCGCCGGTGATCGCATTAAGATTCGTTACTTTCGTCTCCACCACAATCAGTATGGACTTGCACAGACATGCACCGGATCCCTATATCGTATTTTTCAGTCATCACAAAACAGGAAGCGCCTGGGCAAGAACGATCATCGACGACGTATGCCGCGTTCTCAAGCGCAAACCGATTCGCCTCGAACCTGAGTTCGTCACGGAGCCTTCCCTCCCTCTCAGGGGGACATCGCTGCGCGGCGTTTTTCATCCGCCTCGTCGCCTACGCCTCACCCCCTGCCCCCCTCTCCCCCTCGATTTCGCTTACGTTTTTGTCGAGCAAATGACTGATAAGCGCGCGAAATCTCGGCGAAGAGGG
>JBIIIA010000005.1:0-28298 GCA_044235195.1 Thermoflexales bacterium | reverse complement strand
TGCCCCGGCCGAAGGCCGGGGCATGGCGACTCAGCCGGAATTTACGGATTGACTCTACGTTTCACAGTTCGCCCGACTCGCGCATCTTGCGCATCCACGCCAGCGCGTTCGCCAGCGTCGTCTGCGAACGCGAGGCCGCGCGCTGCGCCCGACACGCGTCCAGCGCGCGCTCCATCGCCGCCGGGTCGATCCCACCGTGGCTGGCGATGAACACCAGCCGCGACGTGCGCGGCCGCTCGCCCCACGCCGCGCCGATCTGCAGCGATGCGCGCCGGCCGACCACGTGCAGCACGCACTGGTTGTCCGGATATTCCTGCAGATTCAAAAATCCCTTCGCGCGGTAGATCGTGGTCGGCATGCGCTGCACGGCCTCGCGCAGCGCCGCGAACGACAAAGGCTCGGCGACGGAATATGTCCACGTGCTGAACACGGTCGTATGGTCATGATCGTGATCATGGTCGTGATCTGCCGACGCGCCCGCTTCGTGCACGTGCACGTCGCGCGCCGCGCGCTCGGCCAGCCGCTCCGGATCGAAGTCGCCGACCGAAAGCAAAAGCTCGAGCGGCACTTCGGCCTGCGTCGTCGGATAGATGCGCGCGTGCTCGGCCACCGCACGCAGCCATTCGGTCACGTCGCGCAGCTGCGCTTCGGTCACCAGGTCGGCCTTGTTCAACAGGATGATGTCGGCGGCGCTGATCTGATCCATCGCCAGCACTTCCTGCTCATCGCGCAGGTCGCGAATCTGCTCGGCGTCCACCACGGTGAGGATGCCGTCGACGCGCACGTACGGCCGCAGCTCCGGCGTCAGGAACGTCTGCGCCACGGCGAACGGATCGGACACGCCGCTGGTCTCGATGACGATGTAGTCCGGCGCGTTGTCCGCCAGAATCACGCGGAACACCGCGTCCAGCAGATCGTCGCGAATCGTGCAGCAGATGCAGCCGTTCGAGAGGCTGATCGTTTCGCCTTCGACGCCGATGACGAGTTCGGAATCGATGTTGACCGAGCCGAAGTCGTTCACCAACACGGCGACGCGCAGTCCGTGCTTGCCGTTCAGAATGCGATTCAACAGCGTGGTCTTGCCGGCGCCGAGGAAGCCGGTGATGATCGTGATCGGGAGCGGTCGTGGTTCGGGTCGTGTCAGTGTCACGTGCGAATTATCCCCACGCGGGAACTATTCCCACTCGGGAAATGGATCTGTGACAGCGCGAGATTCCGGTGAAGCGATTTCCGCGTCCGTCGCCAGGCATTCGTCGAGCATGCGCTCGATTTTCTCGCGCGGCATATCGACGCCGATGAACACCAGCTCCTGACGCGGCTGCTCGGCCGCGCTGTCTTCGTCACCCGCCCACGCGCCGGCCGATTCGACGCGCAGCAGCCCGCCCGCCTGCGACCACAGACCGGCCATGTCGCTGCGGCTGGCCAGCCAGAAAAATCCCTTGCTGCGCAGCACGCCCAGCGCCGCCCAGTCGGCGTTGACGCGCGCCCACAATCGCGCGGCGTCGAACGGTCGGTCGCGCCGATACACGAAGCTGCCGATGCCGTACTCCTCGGTCTCGGGCGTGTGCGCGCCGCGCATCTCGGCCAGCCAGCCGGCCGATTCCGCCGCCCGCTCGAAGTCGAAGCGTCGCGTGCCCAGAATCTCGCGCGCGTCGACGCGGCCGTGCTCCGCGCGCACCAGGCGCGCCTGCGGGTTCAATCGCCGCAGCACGCCTTCGAGCAGCTGCAGCCGCGCTTCGTCGACGACGTCGCACTTGTTCAACACGATCACGTCGGCGAACTCCACCTGGTCGATCAGCAGGTCGGCGATCGTGCGCTCGTCGTCCTCGCCGGTCGCCAGCCCGCGCGCGCGCAGTTCCTCGGCGGCGTTCAATTCGCGCAGGAAGCCGTGCGCGTCGACCACGGTCACCATCGTGTCCAGCCGCGCCACCGACGACAGCGTCTCGCATGATTCTTCGTCGCCTTCGTCGTCGACGGCGAACGTCCACGCCTCGGCCACCGGCAGCGGCTCGCTGATCCCCGAGCTCTCGATGAGCAGGTAGTCGAAGCGCCCCTGCCGCGCCAGCGCCGTCACTTCATGCAGCAGATCCTCGCGCAGCGTGCAGCAGATGCAGCCGTTGCTCATCTCCACCAGCTGTTCGTCGCGCGGATCGAGCTGCGCGCCGTCGCGCACGATCTGCGCATCGATGTTGACGTCGGCCATGTCGTTCACGATGACCGCCACGCGCAGCCCGTCGCGGTTGCGCAGCACGTGGTTCAACAGAGTCGTCTTGCCGGCGCCCAGAAAGCCCGACAACACCGTCACGGGAAGTGGTTCGCTCACGCAGCCTCCGCACGTCGCCGCAGCGCGCCGATCGCCCACGCCGCGAGGAAAAAGCCGATGCACGTCAACACGATCGTCGCCCCGGACGCCACGTCGAAGTGATACGACAACAGTAATCCGATGAACGTCGACGCCACGGCGATCGCCGCCGCCGCCGCCATCATGCGCGGCAGCCGCTGCGTCAGCAGCGACGCCGCGGCCGCCGGCACCACCAGCAGCGCGCTCGTCAGCACCACGCCCACCGCCTGAATCGCGCCGACCACCGCCAGCGCCATCAGCACCAGCAGCAGCATGCGCATGCGCCCGGCGTCCAGGCCGATTACTTCGGCGTGCGTGGGATCGAACGACGTCAGTTCGAGCTCTTTGTGAAAGAGCGCCAGCGCCGCCAGCACGACGACGGTGATGCATGCGATCACGATGAGCTGCTCGTTCGTCACACCCAGGATGTAGCCGAACAGCATGTGCGTGAAATCGCGAAAGCTGCGCACCGTGCTGATCAACAAAATTCCCAGCGCGAACATGCCGGTGAACAAAATGCCGATGGCCGTGTCCTCGCGAATCTCGCGCCGACGGCTCAGCCAGCCGATGCCGACCGCCGTCGCCAGCCCGGCCACGATCGCGCCGAAGAACAGGTTCACCTGCTGCAGATACGCGATGACCAGGCCGGGCAAAATCGTGTGGGCCATGGCGTCGCCGATGAACGCCATGCGCCGCAGCACTACGTACACGCCGAGCACCGCGCACGTCACGCCGACGAGCACGCCGGCGATCGCCGCCGTCTGCATGAAGGAATAGCGGAAGGGATCGAGGATCCAGCTCATGCGTGCACGTGCTCCGCGGCCGCGCCGTCGACGACGCGGCCGTCGACGAGATACAGCACCTGATCGTATTCGTGCGCCAGCCGATCGACGTCGTGCGTGGCGATCACCGCCGTCTTTCCCTGCACCTGCAGCTCGCGCAGCGTCGCCGAAACGATCGCACGCGTCTCGGCGTCGACGGCGTTCAGCGGCTCGTCGAGCAGCAGCAGGTCGGCGTCCTGCGCCAGCGCGCGTGCCAGCAGCGCCCGCTGCTGCTGCCCGCCGGACAACTCGCTGATCTGGCGCTCCGCCAGATCGGCCAGCTTCAAACGCTGCAGCGCCGCGTCGGCCGCCTGCCAGTCCTCCGCCTGCGGACGGCGCAGCCAGCCCAGATGCGCGTAGCGGCCGGTCAGCACCAGCTTGCGCACCGACACCGGAAAGCGCCAGTCGATCTCGCCGCGCTGCGCCAGATACGCCACGCGATGGTCGCACGCAGCAGCGGCGCTGCCGTAGATCGAGAGCGTGCCGCTCATGATCGGCAACAGGCCGGCCGCCGCCTTCAGAAACGAACTCTTTCCGGCCCCGTTCGGCCCGACCAACGCCACGCGCTGCCCGACCGGCACCACGAGATCGACGCAGTCGAGGGCGAGCCGGTCGGCGCCGGGATAGCGCGCCGTCACGCAGCGCGCTGAAAGCGCGGGCGTGCCCGGGATCACGGAAATACAGCTGCGGCCGCCGTAGCGAAACATGCCTTACTTTACCGCCTCGGCGATGGCGCGCAGATTGGCGCGCATCGCCTGCGCGTACGAGGCGTGCGGCCCGCCCGACTCGCTCAATGCATCGGTGAACAGCGGCACGCCGACGCGCACGCCTGCCTCGCGCGCCACGCGCTCCACCAGCTGCGGATTCGACATGCTTTCGGGGAAGATCGCCCGCACGCGCTCGGCGCGGATCGCGTCGATCAGCGCGGCGATCTCCTGCGCCGACGGCTCGCCGGCTTCGGTAGAAATCGAGTCGATGACGTTGCCGACGATCACCAGGCCGTAGCGCGCACCGAAATATCCCAGCGCATCGTGCGAGGTCACGACGCGGCGTTCGTCGGCGGGAATGGCCTGCATGGCGCTCACGATCTCGGCGTCCAGCGCTTCCAGCTCGGCGACGTACTGTGTCGCGTTCGTGCGGTAGTCGGCGGCATGCGCAGGATCAGCTGTGGCCAGCGCCGCTTCGATGCTGCGCACCATCGCGATCGCGTTGCGCACGTCCTGCCACACGTGCGGATCGTGCTCGCCGTGGTCATCGTGCGCGTCGTGCGCGTCGTGCGCGTCGTGCGCGTCGGCGGCATGTTCCTGCGCTTCGCGCAGCGTGATGCCGGCCGTCGTCGCCACGCGCTTCGCCCGCGAGCCGCTGGAAGTGTAAAGAGCGTCGAGCCAGCTCTCGAAGCCGAGGCCGACTTCGAACAGCACGTCGGCGTCCGCCACGCGCGCTGCATCGGATGGTGCCGGCTCGTACTCGTGTGCGTCGCTGCCCGCCGGCGCGAGCACCCGCACGTCGGCGCGGTCACCTGCCACGCGCGCGACGAACTCGCCCAGCACGCTGAACGTGGCCACCACGCGCAGCCGGCCGCCCGGCGGCGTCGGCGCAGGCGCAGCCGTGCACGCCGTCAGCAGCAGCAGCAACACTCCCACCGCACACATCGTTCTTCTGCTCATTGCTCCACTTCCTCCGTTTTCGTTTGTCCTTATTGAGACTAAGTCTCAATATTACACCGCCGGCGACCTTCGAAACGAAGGAAAGGTACCCGGCTTCTAAGAAGCCGGGTACCTTTCCTTCGTTTCGAAGGTCGCTGCCATCCGTACAATGCACCCATGGCCAAACTGCACGTCGTCGTCGGCGCCACCGGCGCCCTCGGATCCGCAATCATCCAGCACCTGCATGCCGAAGGCGCGAACGTGCGCGCCCTCGCCCGCAACCGCGAGCTCGCCGAATCGATGCTGCCCGACGGCATCGACATCGAACCAGTCGACGCGACCGACCCCGACAGCATCCGCGCCGGATGCCGCGGCGCGACGGCGATCTACAACTGTCTCTATCTCCCCGAACGCGCCTCCGAAATTGCCGATTCGATGATCGCCGCCGCAGGCGCCGTCGGCGCGCGGCTGCTCTACCCCAGCAACCCAGACGTTTACGGCCCGCCCCTGATTCATCCGATCCCGGAATCACATCCGCACGACGCCACCAGCGCCCGCGGCAAGCGGCGCATCGCGCTGGAGGAAAAGCTGATGAGCGCTCACCAGCGCGGCGACGCCGAAATCGTCATCGGGCGGCTCTCGTCACTCTACGGGGCGCATATGCGCGGCAGCCTGATGGCGTCCGTCTTCGAAAACGCCCGCCTCGGCAAAAAATCGTTCTGGCTCGGCAGCCTCGACGTGCCTCACGACACGGTGTACGCGCCCGACGTCGCCGCGGTCCTGTCGCTGCTCGCCGAGGCCCCCGACGTCGCCGGCCGCTCGTGGCACATCCCCGGCCCCGAACCGCTCACCGGCCGCCAGTTCCTCACCCTCGTTTACCAGGCATTCGGAAAAACACCCAACATCGGCGCGCGCAGCCGCTCTTTCGTGAAAACGCTCAGCTTCATCGCACCCGATGCCAAGAAACTGCTGGAAATCATGTACCAGTTCGACCAGCCGTTCTGCATGGACGGTGCCCAGCTGGCGGCGAAATTCCCAGATTTCAGCTTCACTTCGCACGAAACCGCCGTCGCCGATACCGCCGCGTGGATGAACGCCGAACACGAGACAGCGTAACGTCAGCTCGACGTCAGCTCCTACGCCGCTCTCTCATAGTATTCCTATCCGCCTCGCTATAGTTGCGTTCGTTGCACATAGAGCGGAAGCAACCGCTTTATGACAACACCGACGACGATAGGAGACACGATATGTTTTTCGACCCCCTGTATCTGCTGTTCGCCATCCCCGGACTTCTGCTGGCGCTTTGGGCGCAGGCGAAGGTGAAAGGTGCCTACGCCAAATATGCGCAGGTCGCCACCCTCACCGGCTACACCGGTGAAGACGCTTTTCGCATCCTGAATCGGCAGACGGCCATCGGCGTGAACAGCACGCACATCGACGGCGAGTTGACCGATCACTATGACCCGCGCACGCGCACAGTGGCGCTGTCGTATTCCTCGCGCATGAACTCAGTAGCTTCCGTCGCCATCGTGGCGCACGAGATGGGCCACGCGATGCAGCACGCCGAGCGCGATCCGCTGCTGACGCTGCGCGGCGCCATCGTGCCGATCGTGAACATCGGCAGCGGCCTGGCGCCGTGGCTCTTCATGGGCGGCATGCTGCTCGGGCTCGGCAGCGGCCTCGGATCGGCGCTGGCGTGGCTGGGCGTGATCGGCTTCGGCCTGGCCGCCTTCTTCTCGCTGGTCACGCTGCCAGTCGAATTCGACGCCAGCCGCCGCGCGCTCGCCATGATCCGCTCGAACGGGCTGCTCACCGAGACCGAGCTGCGCGGCGCCAAGCAGGTGCTCGACGCCGCCGCGTTGACCTACGTGGCCGCCGCCGCCTCTGCACTACTGAGCCTGCTCTACTACGTCCTGCGCCTCACCGGCGCTCGTCGCGACGAGTAGCAGCCAGCGCCGCCAGTCCGCGCGCCGCCCCTTCGAAATCGTATTTCGGGTTCGCGGCGCGCAGCTGCCGGCGCATCTCCTCGGGAATCGACTCCACGCCCCGCAGGCCGCCGCAGATCGCGCACGCGATCGCGCCGATCGTGTCGGCGTCGCCGGACAACGAAAACGCCAGCCGCGCGGCGCGCAGCGGGTCGCCATCCGCCAGCGCCACGATGCCGAACGCCGCCGGCACCGATTCGCTGGCCGCCAGCGTGGTGCCGACCAGGTCGAAGATCGCCTGCAGGCGATCCTCGTCGTCGCCGTGGCCGTCACGCGCCAGCCCCACGGCGAATTCGATGCGCCGCGCCACGCTCGCCCCCAGCCACTCGTGGCCGAGCGACTCGCCGATCTCCGCGCCCCGCACTCCCGCCAGGATCACGTCGCGCACCGTCGCACCATCCGCCAGCGCCTGCGCCACTGCCCCGGCCACCGCCGCCGCCGAAGCGCAGCCGGCCCCGGTGTTGTGCGTCGGCCGAGCACTCAGCGCGCCCGCCTGCGCCGCCCCTTCCACGTCGCCCGGATAGATCGCCCCGACCACGCTCACGCGCATGGCGGCGCCGTTCGTATCACCGAATAGCCCCGTGACGTCCAGGCTCTGCCCAGCGCGAATCTTCGCCACCGCGCGCTTCGTGCTCGGCCCGACGAACGGAATCGTGTCGCCGCCGATGAAGTCGTACCACGCCACGATCGCCCGCGCCGTCCCCTCGGCCGACACGCCGCCGTCGGCGATCATGGCCTGCGCCAGGAACATCGCCTGTTCGGTGTCGTCCGTGATCGCACCGGCCGCCAATCCGTAGTGCACCTCATGGTTCGCCGGCGGCGCCACCAAGTCGGACGGGATCTCCGTATACGTCGCACGCGTCATGCGGCGGGTGATCTGAGATGGCATGCAGAACGCATCCCCAAGAGCCTGACCATACACAACGCCGAGAATCTTTTCGTTTTGGTTCACGCCGGCGATTGTAGTTTGTAGGTTTGTCGTTTTGGTGCCCGAGAGCCGTCGAGTGTTACACTCGCGACGTGTTGGCATCAACGGCTCTCCTCGGTCTGCTGGGACTGCCCATCATCCTCGGCCTGTTCATACGCATCGCCGCGAAGTTCGCCGATTACCGCCCATGGGTGAAGCGAGCGACGCTGACTTTCAGCATCGTGGGCGCCATCGTCGTGCTCGGAGCAGCATGGGCATGGCGCCTCGGCGGCGCCGCCGACGCCGTGGTCGGCGGCTGGAGCATCGTCAGCTTTTTAGGAACGCCGCTCGTGGTCGGCACCGCACTGGCCGGCGGGTGCGCCGTCATCGCACTGGCCGCGGTTCGCGTCGCTCAGCTTATTTCGCAGAACCAGGCAGTGCGCATGGAAAGCGCATCCTCACACGGTCTGCTCATGGTCGGCGCGGCTCTGGCCATGCTCGGACACACCACGCCCACGCTGCTGATCGGGCTCGGACTGATGAACATCGCCGGCCTGTGGCACGCGTTGCGGCGGACCGAAGGCAATACTGCGGTGCGCGCTTTCGGCGCTCAGCTGATTGCCGTACTCATCGCAGCTCCGGTGTTCATTCTCGGCAGCAACGCCAGCGCAGACTACCGCCTCACCGCGGCGGCTCCGGCGGCGGATACACTGCTCGCGCTGCTGCTCAACGCTGCCGCGGCGCTGCACGCCAACCTGCTGCCCTTCGGATCCACGCGCAACTCCACGACCAGCCCACAGGCCAGCGCCGGTCTGCTCGGAGCTGCAGCACTCCTGACGCATGCAAGTGCCGTCGAGCCGTGGCTGCCCGCGCTGGCGGCAGTATCCGCCGTTTTTTGGAGCGTTCGCGCGCTCGGCAGCCGGGACATATCCGCACGCTTCACATACCTGCGCGACGCAGCTGCCGCCTTCAGCCTGGCGATCGGCACCCACGCGCCGGCAGCCGCTGCTGCAGGATGGCTGCTCGGCACGGCGCTGCTGCAGCTCAGCGGCGTCGCCGGCATCGTCGGCGTGTTTGCGCTCCTCGCTCTGCCGGGCAGCATCGGCTTCGCCGCCGCAGGCACGACACAGACGACGGACTCGCTCGATATAGGACTGACGATCCTGCGCAGCGGTGCTGCCGCCGTCATGGGATTCGCATTGCTGCGCCACGCACTCGAGCCATCTGCCGGCAGCTCCCTGCGCAGTTCGCTGCGTGACTCCATGCGCATGCGTCAGCTGCCGCCGCTTACGATCATCGGCGCACACCTCATCGTGCTCAGCATCGCACCCTCTCTTGCCGGATTGCCTCCGCTCGTCGCCGTGTTCGCTGCCGCTCCGCCACTGCTGTGGGCTTCCACGCTGCTCAGTCTGCTCGTCGCAGCCGCGCTCTGGCGCCTCGCCGGCGACGCAGACATGACGCCGATCAACGCCCTCACCATACGCACCTCGGGCGTCATGCGTCCCTTCTTCGCCGCCCTCGACCGCATCGCCGCGAGCGTCGGCACGCTGCTCCTGCTGCTCGAAAGCGACGGCGCACTCCTCATCGCCTGCCTCGTACTGATCATCGGCGTGCTCACGATCGGCCAGGCTACGCCATGAACACCTCGCTTCTCCGGTCCCTCCGTCCTTTCGCCGCCTTCGGCGCCCTCGCTGCGCTCGGCCTGATCGCCATGCTTCTTCCCAGGGAATGGCTGCGCGCCTTCGACTGGGTCGGCTATGCCGTCTGCCACCGCATCCCCGAACGATCGTTCTTCGTCGCAGCGCAGCAGCTGCCCGTGTGCGCGCGCGACACCGGCATGTTCATCGGCGCACTGACCGGCGCCGCCTGGCTCGCCGCAGCGCTGCGCCAGCGCGCCGCGCTGTATCCGTCGCGGCCGTGGATCTTCCTGTTCGCCGCCTTCTTCCTGGCGTGGGCGCTCGACGGGTTCAACTCCTACCTGCTGCTGCTGCGCGGCGAGCCGCTGCTCTACATGCCGCAGAACTGGCTGCGCCTGACCACCGGCGCATTCATGGGCGTCACGCTCGCCCCGTTCGCCGCCGCCATTTACAACCAAGGCTTCTGGCGCGACGCCGTCATGGAGCCGACGGTATCGAACGGGCGCACCATGGCCGGGCTGATCGTCTGCGCACTCGTCGTCATCGGAGCCGCACTGTGGGCGCCGCCGGCGCTGCTCGGTCCGCTGTCGGCGTTCAGCGCCGCCGGCGTGCTGCTGCTGCTGACGCTGGTGAACGCCATGAGCGCCGCCATGCTGCGCCGCCGCCACGGCACTTTCCTGCACCTCCGCGAACTCGTCCCATACGTCATCGTCGGCGTGCTCCTGTCGATCGCCGAGATTGCGGCGATCACTTCGCTGCGCGCGTGGGCACTGCCGGGCGCAGTCGGGACTCTGCCATAGCGGGCGACCCCGACCTTCGAAACGAAGGAAAGGTACCCGGCTTCTAAGAAGCCGGGTACCTTTCCTTCGTTTCGAAGGTCGTCAGGCAGAGTCAGCCCCGTACAATCGCCGCATGACCCGAAACGACCTGTCGCTGCGGCATCTCTACCTGCCGCCGCGGCGCGAATCCGGCGGCCGGCCGCCGCTGCTGATCTTGCTGCACGGATTCGGCAGCAACGAACACGACCTGTTCGGCCTGCATCCTTACCTTGACGAGCGCTTCGCCATCGTGAGCGCGCGCGCGCCGCTGACGATGCAGACCGGCGCGTACGCCTGGTACCGCATCGAATTTCTCGGCGACGGCGTCATCCGCATGGACGAAGCCGAAGCGCTGCGCGGCATCGCCGCCGTGACGCAGTTCGTCGAGGAATGCATCGCCGCCTACGACGTCGATCGCCGCCGCGTCTTCGTCGCCGGATTCAGCCAGGGCGCCATCATGAGCGAATGCCTGGCGCTCACCCGGCCCGAATGGTTCGCCGGGGCCGTGCTCATGAGCGGCCGCACGCTCGATCTGCTCGGCGCACGCGTCGCCACGGCCCCGCCGCCGTACCCGCCCATGCTCGTAGTGCACGGCGTCGCCGACCGCGTGCTGCCGATCGCCGAAGGGCGCCGCACCCGCGACTTCCTGACGCACCTCGGCGTCGACTTCGAATATCACGAATATCCGATGGCGCACCAGATCGACGACCAGTCGCTCGACGACGTCGATTCCTGGCTCACCGCGCGCCTCGACGAACTGGAGCACTGACATGCACGCAGACATTCTCTCGATCTCCGCCGAAGTGCGGGCGGCGCTGGCCGACGGCCGCCCGGTGGTGGCGCTCGAATCGACTCTCATCACCCACGGCTTCGCCTACCCGCGCAACCTCGAAGTGGCGCGCGCCATCGAACAGGCCGTGCGCGACGGCGGCGCCGTCCCGGCCACCATCGCCATCCTCGACGGCAAGCCCGTCGTCGGCATCGACGACGCCCAGCTCGAAATGCTCGGCACGGCGAAGGGTGCGCGCAAGTGCAGCCTGCGCGATCTCGGCATCGCCGTCGGCCTGCGACAGAACGGCGCCACCACCGTCGCCGCCACCATGTACCTGGCGCGCATGGCCGGCCTGCCGGTGTTCGCCACCGGCGGCATCGGCGGCGTGCACCGCGGGCACCCGTTCGACGTCAGCAACGACCTCGAAGCGCTGGCGCGCATTTCGATCACCGTGATCTGCGCCGGCGCCAAGGCGCTGCTCGATCTGCCGCTCACGTTCGAGACGCTCGAGACGCGCGGCGTGCCGGTCATCGGCTACGAAACCGACGAAGTGCCGGCGTTCTACTCGCGGCGCAGCGGCATCGCCGCCGATGTGCGCGCGAACGGTGCCGACGACGTGGCCGCCATCGTGCGCGCCCGTCGCGCACTCGGCCAGGAGGGCGGCGAGCTCGTCTGCGTGCCCGTCCCCGCCGCCGACGAGCTGCCGGCCGACGTCGCCGAACAGGCGATCCAGGCGGCGCAGCGCGAAGCCGACGAGCGCGGCATCCACGGCGCAGCCTCCACGCCCTTCCTGCTGGCGAAGATCGCCGAAATCACCGGGAGCGCCAGCGTGCGTGCGAATATGTCGCTCCTCGTCCACAATGCTCGGGTCGGCGCGGCCGTCGCCGCCGCCCTCGCTCGGTAAGAAACGAAATGGAACACATCATCATCGACTGCGACCCCGGCATCGACGACGCGATGGCCATCCTGCTGGCGCTGAATTCTCCGGAACTCGACGTCGTCGGGCTGACCACCGTCTTCGGCAACACGCACGTGGCCGCGACCACGCGCAACGCCCTCAACCTCCTGAACTTCGCCGGCCGATCCGACATCCCGGTCGCACGCGGCGCGGACTTCCCGCTCGTCGCCCCGCGCGGCATGCTCGGCGAATTCGTGCACGGCAGCGACGGCATGGGCGACATCGGCTGGACGTCCGTGCACAACCCCGATCAGAAGGAAGACCCGCGCCGCGCCGCGCAGTTCATCGTCGACACGGTCATGGCCCGCCCCGGCGAAATCACGCTGGTGCCGATCGGCCCGCTGACGAACATCGCGCTGGCCATGCAGCTCGAACCGCGCATCGTGCAGAACGTCAAGCGCGTGGTGATCATGGGTGGCACCGTCACCAAGCCAGGCAACGTCTCGCCGACCGCCGAGGCCAACGTGCACAACGATCCGCACGCGTCGGCCATGGTATTCAACGCCGGCTGGGACCTCATCATGGTCGGCCTCGACGTCACCGAAGCCACGCTGATGGACGCGCCGTTCTTCGAAGATCTCGCCGCGTCGGGGACGAAGTTCGGCGAATTCGTCGCGCGCATCACGCCGTTCTACCAGCGATTTCATCATGCCGCCTACGGCTACGAAAACGGCTCCACCAACACGCACGATCCGTCGGCGATCATGTATCTGATCGATCCGACGCTCTTCCGCATCCGCCGCTACGCCGTCAAGGTGCCGACGGAGGGAGTCACCGCCGGCAGCGTGATTGCCGATCGGCGCGGCGTGTTCTTTAATACGCCGAAAGTCGGCTGCGCGATGATGGTCAACAGCCATCGACTGCTGACGGAATTCAAGGCGCGGCTGACGAAGTAATCATCGATCAATTCTCGAAAGGACGGGAAATAAAATGCTGGAAGGAAAAGTGATCGTAGTCGTCGGCGGCGCGAGCGGCATCGGCCGCGCGACGGCGGAAATGTGCGTCAAGCGCGGCGCGCGCGTGGTCATCGCCGACTACGCCGCAGCGCAGGGGGAAGCGACGGCGAAGGAATGCGGCGCCGGCTTCGTTCTGGTGAACGTCGCGGACGAAAGCTCGGTGCAGAAGATGGCAGCCGAGGTCGAAGCGAAGCACGGGCGCATCGACGCGCTGATCCAGACGGCCGGCATCCTCAAGGGGCCGTTCGTCGACATCGAAAAATTCGAACTCGACATGTTCCGCGAGGTGCTCGACATCAACGTCATCGGCAGCTTCCTGTGCGCCAAGCATTTCGCGCCGCTCATGAAGCGCGGCGGCGGCGGCGTCATCGTGCTGATCTCGTCGGGCGCGGCGTATCAGGGCAGCTCGTCGTACGCCTACGGCACCAGCAAGGGCGGCGTGTCGGCGCTGGGCATCACCATGGCGAACAAACTCGGCCCCGACAACATCCGCGTGAACGTGGTGGCGCCGGGCAACATCGCCACGCCGATGAAGCTGAGCGTGGTCGAGGCCGACATCGCGCGCAGCGGCCCGAGCGCGAGCCAGGCGCAGCTCTCGCTCGGCACGCCCGAGGGCATGGCGCGCATCCTGGCCTGGCTCGTCAGCGACGAGGCCGACTACGTGCGCGGCGTGATTCACACGCGGTAGTGTCAACGACATATCCCGGTCGAGTCCACATGGGAGGAAAGAGGGGAGAGGAGTGAGAAAAAAGTGAGCCGAATCGGCGTCGTGCTCGTGCTGCTTGTCACTATCATGTGCACAGGCTCACTCGTCGCCGCGTGGCGCTTCGGCCAGTCGCCGCAGCGCCACGCCGCGGCGCGCTACCTGGCCATCGCCGACGGCTCCTCGGCCGTCAGCCGCGTCACCACCGCCGACGGCCGCGTCATTCACCGCTCGATCAACCTCGACGCCGACAGCGCCGCCTCCGCTCTTGCCGTGAGCCAGGCGGCCACCTTCTCCGTGATCCGCACGCTGAACCTGGCCAGCGACGATGCCGCCATGCTGGCCGCACTGCTCGCCGTGCCCGCCGTGCACAGCACCATCGTCGACGACGCCGGCGACGCGTTCACCCGCACCGAAACCCTCGCCATCCTCGACGGCGACGGCGCGTTTCTGGTCCGCCAGGCGTTCCCGGAGTTCGACGTGGTGTTCACCCCCGCGCTGCCGGTCGTGCGCGTCGACGCCGCCGTCGGCGTCACCGAGCTGGTGTCGGGCGTCGTTTCGTTCGGCCCCAGCGGCGGGGAGTTGCCCTACACCGCCACCCTCACCCTGCGCGAACGAACTGCCTACGCTTCGTCCCTCGGCCGCTTCGACGACTGCCTCGTCGTGCACTCCACGCTGACCATCGGCACGATCGATTTCGGCGATGCGCTGCGCACCTATTGCGCCGACGCCGGAGAAGTGGCGGCCACGGCGCACAATGCCGCCGGCGATGAAATCGAGCGATCCGAAACAGTGCTCGCCGCCGGCGCACGCGGCATCGCGCAGGCCGCGACGATCGAATCCCCCCCGGCGCCCGAGCGCATGCAGGCTGATTCACCTCCCGCCCGCTGGACGTACACGCACACGCAGCGCACCGCCAGCATCTTCGCCTCACCCCACCGCGCCGATGGCCGCATATTCACCGGCAACTACAACGGCGAATTGCTTGCGCTCGACGCCGCCACCGGCAAAAAACTCTGGCGCTTCCAAAGCGGCGGCCCGATTTTCGGCGCTGCCGCCCACGCCGACGGCCGCATCGTCTTCGGGTCCGCCGACCGCCGCGTCTACGCGCTGCACGCCGCCTCCGGCGCCCTGCTCTGGCTGCACGCCATGCCGGACGCCGTCATCGCCGCGCCGACGATTCACGACGGCGTTGTCTACGTCGGCGACGAAAGCGGCCGCATCATCGCGCTCGACGCCGCCGACGGCCGCACGCTCAGCACCTTCGAATCCAGGGGCGCCATCGCCTTTCCCCCGCTCGCCGCCGACGATGCGCTGTTCGTCTCCTCGGAAAGCGGCTCGCTCTTCGCGCTCGATCTGCGCACGCTCGCCCCGCGCTGGGCCTTCGCCGCGCCGTCGCCGCTCGCCTCGCCGCCGCTCATAGCCGCCGACGTCATCTACTTCTCCGCGCACGACGAGTCCGTCTACGCCGTGGCCCGCCGCCCTCGCACCGACCGCGGCGAACTGCTGTGGTCCACCTACCTGCGCACCACGGCGCAGGGCGCGCTCGCCCGCGACGCCGATCTGGTGCTCGTCACCAGCGGCGATCGCATCTTCGCGCTCGATGCCGAAACCGGCGCGCGCCGCTGGACGACCGAACGCGCCGTGTTCTATGGCGCCGCCGTCATCAGCAGCGGCTGCGCCGTCGTCGTCGCCGATGGCGCAGTCGCCGCATATTCGCTCCACGATGGCCGCCGCGTCGCAGCGGCATCGACCGGAACCAGCGGCCGGCTCGGCAGCCTCACCGCCGACGATGCGCAGCTGCTCGTCGGCTCCTCCGCCGGCGACGTCGTCGCGCTGCCGCGCAGTGCGCTGCCGTGCGATGCCGCCGGCGCCCCTTCCCCCTGATCCTGATCCATGCTGCGCATCCTCGTCCAACTCTCCCTGCTGCTCTGGCAAGTCCTCAGCACCGGCGTGCGCGTGTTCGCCTACGACAGCGTCAAGGGCGGCCTGCTCGATATGCGCCCGATGGAGCGCGGCAACCGCGCCCCGATCGTCGTCGCGCTTATCGCCATCATGGCCATGCTCGCCGCCATCGTATTCGCCGACCAGCTGCGCGCACTGTTGCCACTCGAGCCGCTCGCCATCGCCTCGACCACGACACGCGGCATCCTCGTGCCCACGCTCGCCGTGCCGGTCACGCTCGTCGCACTGGTGCTCGCATGGAGCCTCATCCTGGCCGGCGCTGTTCGCATGCACATCGCCATACGCGTCATGGCCGTCGCCGCATTTCTGATGTTCGGCGCACCGGCGCTCAACGACATCATCACCGCCACCGCGCCGATGACCATCACAGCGCCGCTGCTCGCCGTCGCGCTCAATGCCGTCGCCGTCGTCGCGTCGCTCTGCCTGCTCGCTGCCATCTTCTTGCTGGGACGCCATATGCACGCCGACTGGCTCGATTTCGTCGTGGTGCTCAGCTTCGTCACGTTGTTCACCTTGCCCGGCGTCATCGCGTACTCCTACGTCCGCGGCGACGCCTACGCCGACCCGATGGGCCAGGCCGATTCGCTCGCCAGCGGGTTGTCCCTCGCCGTCGTGCTGCTGGCGCCGTTTCGCATGATCAGCGGCCTGGAAATGGCCAATCTCGCCGGCACGGTCACCAGCTGGATGATGCGCGCCGCGTGGCGCCGCACCGGCCGCGCGTTCGCCGTCGGCGTGCTGTTCGTCGCGCTCGGCGTCCGCCTGGCGCTCGCCGCCGCGGACATCGATTTCGGCGCCGCGCTGCCGTGGGCCGCCTGGGCCGGAGCGGCGCTGCATCTCGGCGGCGTCGGGCTGCTGGCGCTCGCCTTTCGCCATCGCGGATCCACCGGCGTGGATTCCTTCGCGCCGATGGTGGCGGCCATCGTCGCATACGTAAGCGTGAACATTCTGCTGACGCCCACGATTCAGGCAGTGACCAGCGGGTTCCTCGCCTTCGGCGTCGTCACCGGCCAGCTGCAGTCGACGGCGGCGAACGCCGACGCCGCGCTGCGCATCTTCTCCGCCGCCAGCGATGCCTACAGCCGCTACGCCCAGCTGATTCTCGCCGGCGGCGCGGCCGCGACGGCGGCGTGGCTCTTCCGGCAGCGCCGCGCATCGGCGTCGATCATGGCCGCGCTGGCGTGGACGGCGCTCACTCGCTGGTTCACGTCGGTCGAACGCCCGCTGCACACGCTGCGCTGGGAGCCCGCGCACATCGATCTGTTGTTCATGCTCGCCCTTGCGGCCATCTCGGTGACGCGCCTGCTGCAGCGCCGGCTCGACGAGGCGACCGCGCTGCGGCTGCTCGGCCTGGTGATCGTGTTCGCCTTGCTAGGACAGAGCAGCTTCCTGGACAACCCGTTTTCGCCGCTGGCGGCCATCGCCGGCGTGGTCGTGCTGGTGGTCGGCATCACCTGGAACATCGTCACGTCCGGCGGCCGCTTCCTGAACGCCGACTCGCCGGCGTTCCCGCGCTGGTCGCGCGCCACGGCATATTTCGGCTACGTGCTGCTCAGCGTGGCCGTGGCGCACTGGTTCATCACCACGCACACCGTGTGGCAGCAGGCGCTGCAGTCGTTCATGACCCAGGGCGGCTTCGAACTCTTCGGCTACGCCGTCGTCTGGCGGCTATGCATCGAGCGCGGCGCCGGGCTGGCGCTGGTAAACGAGGATGAGAACTGACGGATGCGCAACGACGTCGGCCTCTTTTCACTGCCCTGAAACACTATAATTACCGTCCATTTAGAAAGGAGCCTGTAATGTCGAACGAAGAAAAGTGCCCATTTCATGTCACGCAGGGCGCCCGCACCACGGCCGGCGTCCGCTCGAACAGCGACTGGTGGCCCAACCGCCTCAACATCAAGATCCTGCACCAGCACTCGCCGAAGGGCAACCCGATGGGTTCGGCCTTCAACTACGCCGAGGAATTCAAGAAGCTGGACCTGGCAGCCGTCAAGCAGGATCTCACCGTCCTGATGACCGATTCACAGGACTGGTGGCCGGCCGACTGGGGCCACTACGGCGGCCTGATGATCCGCATGTCGTGGCACAGCGCCGGCACCTACCGCACCTTCGACGGCCGCGGCGGCGCCTCCAACGGCGCGCATCGCTTCGCCCCTGAAAACAGCTGGCCCGACAACGGCAACCTCGACAAGGCTCGCCGCCTGCTGTGGCCGATCAAGCAGAAGTACGGCAACAAGCTCTCGTGGGCCGACCTGATGATCCTCGCCGGCAACGTGGCGCTCGAGTCGATGGGCTTCAAGACCTTCGGCTTCGGCGGCGGCCGCGTCGACATCTATGAGTCCGAGGACGACATCTACTGGGGCAAGGAAACCACCTGGCTCGGCGACAGCCGCTACACCGGTGACCGCGTGCTGGAGGATCCGCTCGCCGCCGTGCAGATGGGCCTGATTTATGTAAACCCCGAAGGCCCCAACGGCAACCCCGACCCGGTCGCTTCCGGCCGCGACGTGCGCGAGACTTTCGCCCGCATGGCCATGAACGACGAAGAGACCGTGGCGCTGGTCGCCGGCGGCCACACCTTCGGCAAGGCCCACGGCGCCGGCGACCCGGCCCTCGTCGGCCGCGAACCCGAGGGTGCGCCCATCGAGGAGATGGGACTCGGCTGGAAGAACGCCTTCGGCACCGGCCGCGGCGTGCACACCACCACCAGCGGCATCGAGGGCGCCTGGAAGCCCAACCCCACGCAGTGGGACATGGGCTACTTCGACATGCTCTTCGGCTACGAATGGGAACTGACGAAGAGCCCGGCCGGCGCCAAGCAGTGGGTGGCCAAGAACGTCAAACCCGAGCACATGATCCCCGACGCGCACGACCCGTCGAAGAAGCATGCGCCGATGATGACCACGGCGGACATGTCGCTGCGCATGGACCCGATCTACGAAAAGATCTCGCGCCGCTTCCACCAGAATCCGCAGGAGTTCGCCGACGCGTTCGCCCGCGCCTGGTTCAAGCTCACCCACCGCGACATGGGCCCCAAGGTGCGCTACCTCGGCCCCGAAGTGCCGGCCGAGGACCTGATCTGGCAGGACCCGGTTTCGACGCGCGACTACGCGCTGATCGACGCCGCCGACATCGCCGCCCTCAAGGCGCAGATCCTGGCCTCCGGCGCGTCCATCCCGCAGCTGGTCAACACCGCGTGGGCCTCGGCCGCCACGTACCGCAACACGGACAAGCGCGGCGGCGCCAACGGCGCCCGCATCCGCCTCGCCCCGCAGAAGGGCTGGGAAGCCAACCAGCCGGCGGTGCTCGCCACCGTGCTGCAGACGCTCGAGGGCATTCAGGCCAAATTCAACGCCGCTGCGACCGGCGGCAAGAAGGTCTCGCTGGCCGATCTGATCGTGCTCGGCGGCGCCGCAGCCATCGAGGCGGCGGCCGCGAAGGCCGGCTTCGCCGTGTCCGTGCCGTTCACGCCCGGCCGCACCGACGCGACCGAGGCGCAGACCGACGCCGCGTCGTTCAGCGTGCTCGAACCGCTCGCCGACGGCTTCCGCAACTACCAGCGCGCCGGCCTGGCCAACCCGGCCGAACAGCTGCTCGTCGATCGCGCTCACCTCATGACGCTCTCCGCGCCGGAAATGAGCGTGCTCGTCGCCGGCATGCGCGCCCTCGACGCCAACACCGGCCAGTCGAAGCACGGCGTGTTCACCGACCGCCCCGGCGTGCTCTCGAACGACTTCTTCGTCAACGTCCTCGACATAAGCGTCGAATGGCGCCCGTCGGCGTCCGAAGGCGTCTACGAGGCCGTCGACCGCAAGACCGGCAAGGTCAAGTGGACCGGCACGCGCGTCGACCTGATCTTCGGCTCGCACTCCGAGCTGCGCGCCATCTCCGAAGTCTACGGCTCGTCGGACAACCAGCAGAAGTTCGTCGCCGACTTCGTGGCCGCCTGGACCAAGGTCATGAACCTCGACCGGTTCGACCTGGCGTAGCACTGGAAGAAAGCCTCACCCCCTGACCCCCTCTCCCCCTCAATTTCGCTTCGGCACTGATCGAGCAACGCTCTGGCCACCGCGCGAAATTTCGGCGAAGAGGGGGCGTGGCGGCCATTTCACCCTCTCCGCCGAGATTTCGCGTGCTCACCAGTACTTTTTCCGATAAAAGCGGAAGCGAAATCGAGGGGGAGAGGGGGCAGGGGTGAGGCGTGATCCCCTATCCCCCATTCCCCATCCCCTCTCTGTCGGGGCTACGAATCTTCGCAGCCAGCTTTACCAACTCCTCGTAGTTTGCATCGGCTACCATCCTGCCGATGCCCACCGAATCATCCACCTCGCCGTTTCTCGTCCGCCACGCCGGAACCGACTGCGCCGATCTGCCGATGACCCGGCTGCTGCAGCATGTCGCAGCGCAGCTGCCGGACGACGTGCGCCGCTTTGTCGCCCAGCAGGGCCTGCGCTTTCTCTCGCACGATGATCCGGCCGCCACCGACGGCCTGTTCACATTGTGTGACGCAGCTTCACCCTATACGGTGCATTTCTATGCGCTGAAAATGCACGGGCGCTCGTTCGACTGGCTGCAATGGACGCTCGCCGCTGAGCTGTCCACTGCATGGGCCCACTTCGGCTTCGATTCGCCGACCAACGAACTCGCCCTGCGCATGCTCGATCAGTGCGTGACGCATGCGCTCCCCCTGCACTTCCGCACCTCGCCCCACGCCCGCGACGACCTGGCCGTCCTGCTCGTGGCGCTCAGCAGCATCGTTCGCATGGACCCGCTGCTGCACGTGTCACCGCTCTACTGGAGCGACTGGGCCGCCGCCGTCACCCGCCTCGAAGCCCCACACGTCGAGGAATCCGTCGCGCGCCTGACCGACGACGGCTGGCTGGCCACTACGCCCTCCTACGGCGAACCGAATTCGCCCACCTTGCGCCAGTTCGACGTCGGGCCGGCGTCGCGTGCGTGGATCGCCTATCACGCGCGCCCCTTCGCCGACCGCGCGCGACTCGTCGAAATTCTCACCCACTGGTTCAACAGCAGCCCGCCGAGCAAATGGGTGGAAGACGACGACACCTGCCGCCGCTGGCCGCACACCAGCGTCCGGTTGGCCGACCAGGTGGATCTGCTCGGGCCAGACGAACTTCCGCCCGGTTGGAGCATCGAACTGTAAGAGGAGCTGACATGCGAGATTTCATCCCCTGCCTCGGCAACATCGGCATCGACGTAGCCGTCACCCCCGGCGGCCGCCACGCGCACGCCGCCGGGACCGCGCTGCGCTGCTCGCTCGGCGCGGCCGTGTTCGGCGTCGGCCTGGCGCCCACGGCCGTCGTCGGCGACGAGCCGGAATTCGCCGACCCGTTCGATCGCCTGCGCCGCCGCGGCGCCGATCTGTCGCGCATCACGCCGGCGCCGCACTCGATCACGTTCACCACGACATACGACGCCGCCGGCGCCATCACCGACTTCCGCATCGATCACGAATCGGTCATGGCGGACACCGCCGCCGCCTGCCTGCGACAGCCGCTCGACGGCGCCGGCATGGTGGTGCTCTGTCCGCTGCCACTCCCCACCCTGCACACACTCGTCGATCGCGCGCGAACCGCCGGCGCGCCGACGTTCCTGGTGCTGCATTACGCCCAGTTCGCCGACGCGCCGCCGCCTGATTTTCTTCCGCTCATCGCCAAGGTCGACTGGCTGGTGCTCAACGCCGACGAAGCACGCCGCATCACCGAGCTCGACGACGTGGACGCGGCAGGCGCAACGCTCAGCCGGGCATGCCGGCGCGGCGTCTTTCTGACGATGGCCGAACGCGGCGCATCCGCGTGGGTCGCCGGAGCCCGCGTCGCACATCTGCCGACGCTCGCGCCGGTCGTCACCAACCTGCTCGGCGCCGGCGACACCTTCTCCGGCGGCGTCGTGGCCGGCCTGCACCTCACCGACGACCCCGCCACGGCTCTGACGTACGGCCTGCTGGCGGCGTCGCTGGTGGTCGCCCGTCCGAACCACGAACTGCTGCTGGCGGCGTTGCCGGGGAAAGACGGCTGACGGCCGACGGCCGACGACAGACGGCCGTCAGCCGTCGGCCGTCGGCCGTCGGTGCTCCGCGGTCGCCTTACGCCATCTCGCGCTTGCTCATCCAGATCGCCCAGACGAACGCCGCCGTCAACACGGCGGCAACCACGCCGGAAGCCAGCGAGAGCCCGACGCCGACGACGATCGGCGCGATGATGACCGACACCAGGTTCACGACCTTGATCATCGGGTTCAACGCCGGGCCGGCCGTGTCCTTCAGCGGGTCGCCCACCGTGTCGCCGACCACCGCGGCCTTGTGGCGTTCCGAGCCCTTGCCTAGGTTGTCCTCTTTGCGCCGCGGCTCGTCCTCGATCGTCTTCTTGGCGTTGTCCCACGCGCCGCCGGCGTTCGACATGTACACCGCCAGCAGCTGCCCGCTCAGAATAATGCCGGCCAGGAAGCCGCCCAGCGCCTCGACGCCCAGCAGCAGGCCGACGATGATCGGCGACGTCACCGACACGATCGAAAGCGTCAGCAGCTCGCGCTGCGCCGCCGCCGTGCTGATGCCGACGACCGCCGCATAGTCGGGCTCCTTCGTGTAGTTCATGATCCCCGGGTCACGGAACTGCCGCCGCACTTCGTTCACGATCAGGCCGGCCGCACGCTCGACCGCCTTGATCGAGATCGACGAGAACAGCCACGGAATCGTGCCGCCGATCAGGAAGCCGATGAATACCACCGGCTCGCTCACGCGAATGCCGAGCTTCAGCGCTTCGGGGTCGATTTTCGACACGTCGGTGATGTACGAACCGAACAGCGACACTGCCGCGATCACCGCCGAGCCGATCGCCACGCCCTTGGTGATCGCCTTGGTCGTGTTGCCCACCGCGTCGAGGTCGGCCAGCCGCTGTCGCGTCGCCGGATCGTCGACGCCGGCCATCTCGGCCACGCCGTTGGCGTTGTCGCTGATCGGGCCGAACGAGTCCATCGCCACGTTGTTGCCCGTCAGCGTCAGCATGCCGATGCCGGTCATCGCCACGCCGTACAGCACGTAGGCGCCCTGCTGCGCCACGTCGGCGCTGCTGCCGGCCCACACGACCAGCGACGACAGAATCGTCGCCGCGATGACCAGCGTCGCCCACACCGCACTTTCCTTGCCGATCGCCATGCCGGACAGAATGGTGGTGGCCGGCCCGCCACCAGTCGCCTTCGCGATGCTCTTGACCGGGTTGAAGTGCGTGTCGGTGAAGTACTCGGTGATTTTGTCGATCACGATCGCCAGCAGCACGCCGATCGCCACCGACAGCAGCGGCCGCCATTCGACCGCACCGTCCGGCGACTTCATGTAGAAGACCGTGAACGCTGCGAAGACGACCATCGAAAACGCCGCCGACGAATAGAAGCCGCGGTTGATGGCCTGCATCGCGCCGCGCGCCGTGTCGCTCGTCACCTTCACGAGATACGTGCCCACGATCGAACTCAGCACGCCGATGCCGCGCACCACCAGCGGGAAGACGATCCACTGCACCGACCCGGTCAGCGCCACCAGCGCCAGGCCGAGGATCAGACCGGACACGATCGTGACTTCGTAGCTCTCGAAGATGTCGGCCGCCATGCCGGCGCAGTCGCCCACGTTGTCGCCGACCAGGTCGGCCACCACGGCGGCGTTGCGCTTGTCGTCCTCTTCGAGCGACTGTTCGACCTTGCCGACGAGGTCAGCGCCGACGTCGGCGGCCTTGGTGTAAATGCCACCGCCGACGCGCATGAACAGCGCCAGCAGCGTGCCGCCGAAGCCGAAGCCCAGCAGCGCATCCGGCGCCGCCTTCCCGAACAGGATGAAGATGATCGTGCCACCGAACAGGCCGAGGCCGTCCGTCAGCATGCCGGTGATGGTGCCGGCGCGATACGCGATGCGCAGCGCACCGCCGAAGCTGCGGCGCGCCTCCGAGGCCACGCGCACGTTGGCCTGCACCGCCATGCGCATGCCGAGCTGCCCGACCGACAGCGAGAACAGCGCGCCCATCACGAACGCCGCCGCTCGACCGAACGCGACGATGAGCGTCACCTGCTGGTCGCTGAATCCGGCGAAATGCTCGCGCGCCTCCACGGACGGCGGCACCACGTACACGCTCAGAAACAGTGCGACTGTGAGGACCGCGATCAACGGCACGATCGTGCGCGCCTGCTTGCTCAAATATGCCTCTGCACCTGTCTTGATCGCGTTCCAGACGCGCTGCATCTCCGGCGTACCTTTGTCTTCGGCGAGCACCTGTTTGCGCAGCAGCAGCGCATAGCCCAATCCAGCCAGCGCGACCGCCAGCACGCCATAAATCATGATCTGCTCGAGCCCGTTCAAATCCTGCATGTCTTGATGCCTCCTGATATTCGATGACAACTTCCGATGAGATTCGATGTGACGAATTCGTCGACGATGGATCACACGCCGATGTCGGCCTGCGAATCGCAGCTCGCATAAAAACGAGCCGCGCATTCGGGGGACCAGACCTTCACCTACGGGCGAACCGCACGCGGAAGTATGCGGCCGATGCCGCGAACGTGCACGCAACGGCGATCGGCGCCGCACGAAACTCGCCGGTTCGCCAGAACGCTCCGTCGGCGGTCATCTGCTGTACCATCGAACTCGTATGTCACACCAGCCCCCTCTCGCCATCACGATGGGCGATCCGGCCGGCACCGGCCCGGAGATCATCGCCCGCGCCATCGCCGAACGCGCGCTGCCGGCCGATGCGCGCGTCGTATGCGTCGGCGACGCCGGCGTCATGTCCCGCGCCGCGAACCTGTTCGGCGATGCCGTGCAGATTCGTTCGATCACGCGCATCACCGATGCGCGCTGCGAGCCCGGCGTCCTCGACGTGCTGCAGATCGAAAACGCGGATCTGGCCGGCCTGCAGCCCGGCCACGTGCAGGCCAGCGCCGGCCATGCCGCCTACGAATCGGTGGCGACATCGATTCGCGCCGCGCTCGACGGCAGCGTCGCCGGCGTGGTCACCTCGGCGTTGAACAAGGAAGCGCTGCACCTCGCCGGCCACAAGTTCGACGGGCACACGGAAATCTTCGCCGCACTCACCGGCACGAAGCGCGTCGTCATGATGCTGGCCTCCGAAGATTTTCGCGTGGTGCACGTCAGCACGCACGTGTCGCTGCAGCGCGCCATCGAACGCGTGCGGCCGGAACGCATCCTCGACGTGCTGCGCGTCACCGATCGCAGCCTGCGCGAGATGGGAATCGCGTCGCCGCGCATCGCCGTCGCCGGCCTCAACCCGCACAGCGGAGAGAATGGCCTTTTCGGCGACGACGAGACGCGCTTCATTCAGCCCGCCATCGATCAGGCGCGCGCCGAGGGCATGAATGTGTCGCCGCGCCCCGAACCGCCCGATACCGTGTTCGTGCGCATGCTGCATTTCAAGAGCTTCGACTGCGTCGTGGCGCAGTATCACGATCAGGGTCACATCGCCGCCAAGCTCGTCGATTTCTGGGGCGGCGTCAACATCACGCTCGGCCTGCCCATCATCCGCACGTCGGTCGACCACGGCACTGCCTTCGACCTCGTGGGCACCGGCAAGGCGCGCATCGACAGCCTGGTCAATGCCGTGGCGTATGCGATGCGGATGTCCAGAAGAAAATGATCATCGCCGACGATTTCACCGGCGCGCTCGATTCGGGCGTGCAGTTCGTGCTCGCCGGCATGTCGGCGGCGCTCGAGCTGCGTGCCGGCACAGCCGCCGTCGACGTGCGCGTGCACAGCACCGAGAGCCGCAACGTCTCGGAAGAGGAAGCCGTATCGCGATGCCGCGCCGCGGCGTCCACACACGGGCACGGACGACTCTTCAAGAAAATCGATTCGACGATGCGCGGCCACGTCGGCGCGGAAATCGAAGCGCTGCTCGACGCAGGCGGGATTGCGAAGGCTGTCGTGTGCCCGGCTGCACCGGCAGCCGGGCGCACGGTGGTCGACGGGCTGCTTTCGATTCGCGGCGTTCCGCTGCACGAAACGGCATTCGCGCACGATCCGCACTGGCCGGCCCGCACCAGCGACGTCGCTGCGCTGCTGCGGCGTCCGTGCACCGTCATGCACACGGCGGCGGCGACAGCGCACGCCATCGCCGCCGCACCCACGCGCATCGTCGTCGTCGACGCCCGCACGGACGACGACCTCGCCCGCATCGCTCGCGCGGCGCACGACGCCGGCGCGCTGCTGTGCGGCTCGCTCGGGCTGGCGCGCGCATGGGCGACGATCCTGCATCCCTCCCCGCCGCCGCCGACGGTCGCGCCGCCGCATTCTTCGCGGCCGCTTCTCATCGTCGCCGGCAGCCTGCATCCGACCACGCACGCACAGATCGAGCGCCTGAAGTTTTCCGGCGCGCCGATGTTCGAGCACTGCGACGACGTCGCTCACATCGCCGCCGCGCTCGCGTCGCAGGGAACCGCAGTCCTGCGCGCCGGGCGTGAACACGTCGCCGGCGGCGTGACGGCAATGCTGGCGGACTGCGCCGCTCGCATCGCTCACGCACTGCCGCTCGGCGGACTGGTGCTGACCGGCGGCGACACCGCCGCCGCGGTGTGCCATGCTCTCGACGCCGACGCGGTGCGCATCGGTGGTGAAATCGACGTCGGCGTGCCGTGGGGCGTCATCGTCGGCGGCGCAGCGCACGGCGCCACGATCGTGACGAAGGCCGGTGGATTCGGCGGCGACGACGCGATCGGCGCCATCGTCGCGCGTCTCCGCCACGCTCGGTGACGCGCCGAACTCGCTCGGTCACCGGCCGCGAATCGCACGGGCCAGCTCGAGGTTCGCCGCCACGTTCGGCAGGAGCGGTCGTCGACCTCCTGAAGGGGTGAATGTGAATTCGCCGAAATAGACTCCATCCGACATGTCATAGAAATCGACGCGCACGAATGCGAACGATTGCGACAGACGCGCTGCAAAATCGAGCATCTCTTCGAGATGCTGCGGCTGCGTCGAATCGACATCGACGCGGCGGCTCTCGTTCGCGAGCCGCGCCCCTTTCGGGAGGTCGAAGGACAACGGCTTCCATTCCGGACACGTATAAAACCCGAGCCGCCGATGGCTCCCTTCCATGTAGCCGACATTGCCGAACACCACGCGTCCACGGCTGCACCTGAATTTCACGTCGTAGAGAGAGCCGCGCGGCCCCAGCTCGTCTTCCACGAGGATGCGCTTCGGCATCCCGCGATAGTTACGCTCGCGTGAAAGGACATAGTAATCGCTCGTGCAACGCGCGTGAAAGATCCGCCACTCTTCCGTCGTCGGCTCGTCATTGAGAAACAGGACGCCACCGCAGCTGTGCGCCGGCTTCGCCACGAGCCTGCGACCCGCATACGGCTTCAGAAGTTCGCGAAGATCTTCGACGCGGGCACCCGGGGGAACATCGAACACGGCGCGAAGCGGCGCGAACTTCAGCTCAGGAACGAGTCCGCTGGCGATTTCGCGCGCCGCAATTTTGTCCACGGCACGACGTTCCAGATCCGTCCACTCATCGGATGTGGTGCGGTGAAACACGTAGTCGCTCGGCCAGGCGTGCGGAGAATCCGGATGCCGCGGCAATCGGCCGTGGCCGCGCACGAAGCCGGGCAGCAGCAGTAGACGATCGAATATCCAGTGATGGGGAAGCCGCGTCCACAGGATGCGCATCAGGCGATTGCGATGCTCCGACCACATGGATTTACACCCTGCGACGCTCCAGCGCCGCGCGATACTCAGCCATCACAGCCCGATCGTTGCCGAGGTTCGGCGTAAGCGGCATCGTGCCGCCGCCGGGCGTCAGCGTGAACTCGCCGAAGTACACACCATCGGGCAGTGAATACAGATCGATGCGCACCACGTCGAACGGTGCCGAAAGCTCGGAGGCGATGTTCATCATTTCATCGAGGTGCTTCGGCCGCGGCGTGTCCGTTTCGAAGCGATCGTGAAAGTACGAGCGACGAATATCAGCGGGCAGATCGTACGACAAGCCATGCCATTCCGGCAGCGAGAAAAAACCACGCCGCCGCGCCGCACCGACGCCGACTCCCCAACTCACCAGCACGGGTCGTCCGAAGATGCATACGAATTTGTAGTCGATGATGCCGCGCGGCACGCCCCCCAGCACTTCCTCGACGACGATGCGCTTCGCCATTCCGTGATACTGCCGCTCGCGTGAAAGGTCGTAATAATCGGATACGGCCATCCGCCGAAAAAGCGCCCACTCCTGATCGCTCGGCGCCTGATGCAGATAGACATGCCCTGCGCAGCCGTGCGCCGGCTTGGCGATCAGCATACGGCCCATCCACGGCTGCAGCAGGTGCTGCAGCTCCGCCGTCGATGCATTCGGCGGCACGTCGATGACCGCCTCTCGTCGCGCGAATTTCACCGTCGACGACAGCGCGCGCGCTGCGTCGGGCGCCGTCACCCTGTCCGACACCCGGCGATCCAAATCCGACCACACCGCAGTGGTCGATTTCTCGAACATCAGATCGCTGAAGCACGCATCTGCCGAATGCACACCGCGTGGCGGACGACCGTTCAGCCACATGAACTGCAGCGACAGCAGCAGACGGTCCAGCCAGCGCCACGACGGCAGCGTGCGTTTCAGAAAAGCGAATGTGCGCGCACGAAAGCGCTGCAGGCGCTGAACACGGTGAGTAAAAAGCTGGGACATCGTGGTTGTGTTCAGAGATGATTTACTCGGCAGAGGGCGAGTGATTCTATCGTCAGCCACGCCATCCGCGCCAGGTGCATCCGCCGTTTGGGGCGAGTTTTGA
>JBIIIA010000486.1:0-2682 GCA_044235195.1 Thermoflexales bacterium | reverse complement strand
GCTCGTCAAGGCCGGCGGCGCAGTCATGACCTTCACCAAGTCGTACAACTTCGAAGGGTCGACCAGCGCGTCCGGCAGCACGTCCACCGGCGCCGTGCTGACGACGACCAGCGGCGTCACCATCACCGTGCCCCCGCAGGGCGCCAGCCTGCGGCCGGACGCCGCTGACGTCGCCCGATCCCTGGTGATCACCTATGCCCCGGTCGACGCACCCGCTGCGCTGCCCGGCGACGTGCCGCTCTCGTTCTTCAAGGTCACCGTCGGCATCGCCGGCCGCTCCGTGCCCACGCTGACGAACCCGCTGAGGATGACGCTGCGCGTCGACACATCCAAGGTGCCTGCCGGACAGCGGCCGTGGCTGTATGAATGGACCGCCGGCGCATGGCGGCTCGTCCCCGGCCAGTCCTACTCCCCCGTCACCCGCCTGGTGACCGCGCCGACGAAACGGCTCGGCACCTACGCGCTGACGACGGCGCTGCTGCGCAGGAATTACTTCCCGCGCATCGGGCGGCCGTAGTCCCTGGTCCCTGATCCCTGTTCCCTTACCAAGGGGACAGGGGTTAGGGCAGAGAGATCCCTCCGTCTTGCCCCAACTCACTCGTGACGAAATCCGTGTATGCAGGGCAAGACGTTCGGGATGACGCCCTCCCGCAGCCGTCATCCCGAACGCTTTGCCAGCTCACTCGTACGTGGCCACCGTCGTACCCGGCAAAGCGGAGGGATCTCTCTGCCCTAATCCCTAGCCCCTAATCCCTGTCCCCCCCGACTAGCCCGAATCATTTCTACAGCGTAAAATCTCGCTTCAACTATGGCCAAGAAAACGTCTACGGAACATCTCAAGAAGCAGAGCCGCGAACTCGAAGGCGTCGCGCGCGCGCCGCATCGTGCGTTCATGCGCGCGATGGGTCTGGGTGATCAGGAGCTGCGCCAGCCGTTGATCGGCGTCGCCAGCACGTGGAACGAATCCACGCCGTGCAACATGTCGCTGCACTTCCTCGCCGAGGAATCGAAGAAGGGCGTGCGCGAGCTGGGCGGCACGCCGCGCGAGTTCGTCAGCATCGCCGTCAGCGACGGCATCGGCATGGGCCACGAGGGCATGAAGGCGTCGCTCGTCAGCCGCGACGTGATCGCCGACTCGATCGAGCTCATGATGCGCGCGCATTGCTACGACGCGCTCGTTGGCCTGGCCGGCTGCGACAAGAGCCTGCCCGGCACGCTGATGGCCATCGGCCGCATGAACGTGCCGAGCGTTTTTATCTACGGCGGCACGATCAAGCCCGGCAAGTTCCGCGGCCGCGACGTGACGATTCAGACGGTGTACGAAGCCGTCGGCCAGCGCGAGGCCGGGCTGATCACCGACGAGGATCTCTATGAGCTCGAGTGCGCGGCGTGCCCGGGCATCGGCTCGTGCGGCGGCCTGTTCACGGCCAACACGATGTCCAGCATCTCCGAGGCGATCGGCATGGCGCTGCCCGGCAGCGCGTCGCCGCCGGCCGTCGACGACGATCGCAAGGTGGTGGCGTATGAGAGCGGCAAGGCCCTCATGAACCTGATGAAGAAGGGCATTCTGCCGAGCGACATCATGACGATGGAGGCGTTCGAAAATGCGCTGACCGTGGCGCTGGCCATGGGCGGCTCGACGAACGTGGCGCTGCATCTGCCGGCCATCGCGCACGAGCTGGGCATCAAGCTCACGTTCGACGATTTCACGCGCATCACCTGCAAGACGCCGCACATCGCCGACATGACGCCGGGCGGCCGCTACGTGATGGAAGACCTGCATCGCATCGGCGGCGTGCCGGTTGTGATGAAGACGCTGCTCGACGCCGGCCTGCTGCACGGCGACGTCATGACGGTCACCGGCAAGACGCTCAAGCAGAACCTGAAGGGCGTGAAGAACGCCGAGAAGATCAAGGACCAGAACATCGTCGTGCCGGTGAAGAAGCCGATTCGCGCGAGCGGTGGCATGGTGGTGCTGAAGGGCAACCTGGCGCCGGAAGGCTGCGTGGTCAAGGTCGCCGGCGTGGAGAAGATCAAGCACAGCGGCCCGGCGCGCGTGTTCGACACCGAACAGGCGTGCGCCGAAGCGGTGGCCAAGCGCGAGATCGTCAAGGGCGACGTCGTGGTCATTCGCTACGTCGGCCCGCGCGGCGCGCCCGGCATGCCGGAAATGCTGTCGGTGACGGCGGCGCTGCGCGGCCAGGGCCTCGGCTACGACGTGGCGCTGCTGACGGACGGGCGCTTCTCCGGCGCGTCGACCGGCCTGGTCATCGGCCACATCGGCCCGGAGGCGGCCGTCGGCGGCCCGATCGCCGCGCTCAAGGACGGCGACATCATCGAGATCGACGCCACCGACCCGGCCAACGGCACGATCAACGTCAAGCTCTCGAAGAAGGAGATCGCCGCCCGCCTGGCGAAGTGGAAGGCTCCTGCTCCGCTCTACACCAGCGGCGTGCTGGCCAAATACGCCAAGCTCGTCGGCCCGGCGTGCAACGGCGCGGTGACGCACTGAGGAAGAAGTTGATAGTGGATAGTGATAGTAGATAGTGGATACCTACTATCACTATCACTATCACTATCACTATCACTCCCAACTATCACTCCCCCGCCCCCAGCCCCGCAAAATATTCGCGCACCACGTCGCGGCGTGAGGCCGGTATCGATTCGGCTTGCAGCGCGGCG
>JBIIIA010000117.1:0-9005 GCA_044235195.1 Thermoflexales bacterium | reverse complement strand
GGCGGCGACCAGCCATTGGTAGGAATCTTGCCGCGGATGCAGCCAGGTCTCGGTGAACATGTCGTCGACGCAGTCGGCGTCGCTGCGGCCGAAGACGCCCGAGTGCAGCAGCACGTCGGTGATGGCGCTGCGGTCGGCGAATCGGGCTGTGCGGATGATCACGCCGTCACCTCGTCGCCGGCGACGGTGAACATGCCGGTGCGGGCGGCGGCGATCTCGACCAGCCGCTGCAGCATGGTGCCGTAGCTCATGCCGCGCGCGCGCGCGGCGTTCATGAAGCCGCCGTCGGGGCTGATGTCGCAGTTGGCGTTGACGTCGAGCACCATCGGCTGGCCGCTGCGCAGCCGCATGTCGATGCGGCCGTAGTCGCGGCATTCCGTGGCGCGGAAGGCGTCGATGGCGACGCGTTCGATGCGCGTGCGCAGCGCTGCGTCGATCGGCGCCGGGCAGATCGCCGGGATGCGCTGGTACGCTTCAGATTCCGGCGTCCACTTCGAATCGAAGGTGCACAGCCGATCGTGGATGTCGGCGAAGTAGCCGTACTGCATCATCGAGATGCCGAGGACTTCGAAGCCGGCCGGATGCGCTTCGGAGCCCCATACCGAGACGTTGAACTCGTCGCTGTCGAGGAACTCTTCGATCAGCGCCGGCTGTCGATAGTCTTCGATGATGCGGCGCGCGCGGCGGCGTGCTTCGTCGAGATCGAGCGCGACCGAGTCGCGGGTGATGCCGAACGAGCAGTGCTCGGCGGCCGGCTTGACGATGGCCGGGAAGTCGTCGAAGCGCAGTGCGTCGGCGTCGTCGCACAGCGCCCAGCGCGGCGTCGGCACGTTCCCCTCTTCGAGCGTGCGCTTCATGCGCCACTTGAACTGCGTGGCGTCCAGCGAGCGCACGTCGGAGCCGGTGAAGGCATATCCCATTCGCTCCAGCTTGTCGGCGACGGCCGCGTAGTAGAACGCCTGATGCGGCTCGCCTTCGCAGGCGTTGATCACCAGCCACTCGGACGGCGGGAAGCGGCGCAGCGGCGCTTCGACGTCGTAGGAGATCTGCTGCGGAACCACGCGCCATCCCTGCGCAGCCAGCGCCTTCGTCGCCTCGTAGGCCAGGTGCAGCGTCGATTCGATCTCGAACGCTTCGTATCCTGCGTCGATGCCGTAGAGGAAGAGGAGGCCGGGCTTGTTCATGAGTTCGTGTGTCGGCGGCGCATGCTGTAGCGTTTCAGGCCGGCGTCGAGCACCGAGCGCACCAGGTCGCCGTGCGTCCAGCCTTCGACGGCGGCCATCAGCGTCAGGTCGCTGCGCGGCGTAATGCCGGGCAGGCCGTTGATTTCGAGGATGAACAAGCGGCCGTCCGGCTGCAGCCGAAAATCGACGCGCGCGTAGTCGCGGCAGCCGGTGACGCGGAAGGTCTGCAGCGTGAGCCGTCGCACTTCGTCGGCCGTCGCGGCATCGAGCGGGGCCGGGCAGTGATAGCGATAGAAGTGCTCGAGATCGTTCTTCTGCAAAGAACCGTAGACCGGCACGAGCTCGGTCGGATACCCGCTCATGTCCGCTTCGCTGATCGGGAAGAAATGCACGTCGTCGCCGTTGCCCACCAGCCCGCAGGTGATGTCGCGGCCGACGATGTAGCTCTCCACCAGCGCCGGCTGGCGGTAGCGCGCGATCATCCACGCCACGCTGTCGCGCAGCGCCGCTTCGTCGTGCACCAGGCTGCGATTGCCGATGCCCATGCCCGTGCCTTCGTGCGCCGGCTTGACGAACAGCGGAAATTCCAGCCCGTCGTGCAGCGGATCTTCGGCCGATTCGAACACTTGGAACAACGGCGTCGGCAGGCCGTAATAGTGCAGGATGCGCTTGGTCGTCGGCTTGTCGTTGGTGACGGCGGCCGCCAGCGGCGTCGGCCCGGTATAGCGCGCGCCGATCATCTCCAGCAGCGCCGGCACCTGCGCTTCCCGGCTGTCTCCGCGATACCCTTCGCAGGTGTTAAAGCAGATATCCGGCTTGAACTCGCGTAGTTCGTCCGCCATATCCGGGCCGCCGTCGTGCATGGAGACTTCATGCCCGGCGTCGCGCAGCGCAGCGGCATAGGCCTCGGCGCTGCTGTCGCTGTCGAGTTCGACCAGCGCATCTTCGGGAGCGCCTTCGTGCAACTGCGGCGCTCGCGAAGCGAGGTTCACCAGCAGCGCGATGCGCAGCGGCCGGTCGACGTTCGAAGCTTGAAATGATGTCATACGAAATGCACGAAAAATACGCGCCACCGATCGGCATTGTATGACTCACATTTGGCAAGTCAATGCTCGCCGTTGCATCCGCTGCTTAAACTTTGTTTTTAAGGTTATTTAAGGTTGGTGTTCTTCTGCATCCACTGTTCGCGAGTGACGAATTCGCCTCCCTGAATGCTTCGATCGACGATGCGATAGGCGCCGTCGAAGCGCAGTTCCATCTCCATTCGTGAGTAGCAGGTGTTGTCGATCACGACTTTACGCACGAATGGTGCATCGTCGTCGTCGCGGCTGATGTCGCTGCTGGTTCGAATGCGCACGGGCACGATCGATCCACATCGTGAACAGCGTATGTAGAGCGTAATGAGCCCTTTCTCTTCCTGTGACGTCGAACTGCCGGAAATGCCGAGCAGCTTGCGTAGCCAGTTCATGAATCTCGTCTCCTTTTTGCCGAATTCGCCGTGTTTGCCGAATTCGCCGTGTTTGCCGAATTCGCCGTGTTTGCCGAATTCGCCGTGTTTGCCGCGCCTGTCGCGTCTGCCGAATCCGCCGCGCTCGCCGCGCCTGTCGCGTCTGCCGTAGTGCCTGCTGCGAGCACGGCGATTCCGAACGTGATCAATGCGCATGCGCCGGCTGCCAGTGGGCCGCCGACCCAGCCGTACGCGTTCGCGAGTTGTCGCGTCCCCGGCGCTTCGAGCGCATATGCGACATAGCCCGCCCATCCGCAGATCCAGACGATTGCTCCGATGTGCACCTGTCGTGCTGCATCGCTGCGCTTCATCCCGGCCACCGCCACTATGGTGGCTGTCGCCGCCGCGAGGAGCACCGCGATGGTCGCCGCAAATCCGGTCGGGCTTACGCGCGGCGCCGCCGGTTCCGCAGCCTGAGCCGGCTTCGGTGTCGTCGTCGGCTGGGGAATGTTCGTCGGCGTCGGCATCAGCACCTGCGTCGGCTCCGGCGTCGGCTGGATGCGTTCGACGAGCACCGACTCGATGGCGGCGTTGACGCGGATGGTGTCCGATCGCTTGGCCTGGTCGGATTCGACGGTGATGTTCAGCGTGCCCTGTCGTTCGATGGGCAGCGTGATGCGCGCCGCGCCGTCGCGCGTCGTCGCTGGGATGCGCGGCTGCTCGACGCCCTCGTTCGGATAATTCAGCACGAAGAACACTTCGGTTCCATCCGGCACCGGATTGCCGTTCGAGTCGAAGATCGGCCCTGCCGTCAGGTCCAGCTTGTCGCCGATTTTCAATGCCAGCGGGTCGATGCTGCCGGCTGTGCTCGATGCGATGGCGCTGCTCGTCAGTGGGATCGGCCGCGTCGGATCGGGAGCGATCTGCCGGCTCAGTGCGTAGCGCGTGGCATCCACGGAAACCGGTGACGCGCCCGTCGGCGTGTATTCGCCGAACAGTACGCGCACCGCCGTCGTCAACGTCGCCGGGCTGCGGCCGTACGCGCCGAAATACGCGGTGATTTTGCTCACTTCCGTTGCATCAAGGTGGTACGGCGCCCCGAAGGCGAACACGATTACGCGTTTGTCCTTGAAATCATCCGCCCGATCCGCCAGGAATCGACGAAATGCCTGCGCCGACGGCTGGCGCGAATCCATATCCAGCAGCCCGACGACGATCCAATTGGCGGCGTCGATGGCGTTGCGGATGCGCTGCGTCGCCGTCGTCTCGTTCGTTTCTCCGAGTGTGCTTTCGCTCAATTCCTGGAGTGAAAAGGCATATGCCCGGCGCGGGTCGACTTGTCCGGTGACCGACGGTCCGTAGAGGTCGATGGCGATGTCACGAAGAGCCAGTTTGTCGATGGCGGGATACGGCGCGCAGCGTGGGCATTCGCGGATCGGGCGATCGTCCGTCAGAAATACGATCGTATCGCTTCGGCCGGGCGGGGCCGGGATGGCGCTCGGCAGGTCGCGCAGGCCGGGTGAGAGCAGGGTGATGGAATCGCGGGCGACGGCGGCCGCCGTGCGGGCGGCGGCATCCGCCGGCGGCACCTCCGGCATCGGCGCGTCCAGCACGCTCTCCGGCGTGAATCGTCCGCCGTAGAGGCGCAGCTTCAGCGCTACGATGCGGCGCGCCGATTGATCGATGCGCGCGGCGAACGCCGGGTCGTCCACGTATTTGTTGGCGAAGAATCCGGCGACTTCCTTGATCGCCGTGAGTTGTTCCTGCCAGGTTGCGCCGAGCCCGAAGGCGCCTAGCACCAGCACGTCGTTGCCGGCCATGAACGCTTCCTGGGCGATGCGACGCGCGTTGAACGTCGTCTCGTTCGCATCGTAGAACCGGCGGATCGAACGCGTTCCGAGCTGTTCGGAGAAGATGACGCCGCCGCCGTCGCGCCACGTCGCAAGCTGGGGCAGTGCGAACAGCGCCTGGTGCGCCTGCGGGTCGATGCTCACCGGCCTGGTGCTGGAACGGATGTTGCCTTGAAAGCCGCGGAAGCGCAGGTGCGTCACCTGCAGCCCGTCGACGACGGTGTCGGTCGCCACCGTGCGCTGTGTGACCGCGAAGTACGGCTGCAGCTCGTTTTGTCGCAGCTGTTCGAGCGATTTTTGCACCGTGGGAATTTCATCGAGCACGTTGCGGTCGCTGGCGCCGAGGCCGGGGAAGTTGCGGGCGACGAGCGCGATGCGCTCGCCGCTGCCGGCGCGCAGGCCGCTGTAGTACGCCGCGCCGAAGCGTCCGACCCAGAACGGGTCTCCTCCGAAGACGTGCACGCCCGGGTCGCCCGGCGTGCCCGGGCGCGGCTGTTCGAGCACGTCGAGCCCCGGCCCGAAAAACAAATTGATGCCGGTGCGCACCAGCTGGCTGCCGAGCACGCGCCCGACTTCCGCCGCGTGCGCCGGCTTCCACGTGGCGCCCAGCGCCATCGGGCTGGGCGGATGCGCCGGTCCGAAGGCGATCTCGGTCATCTCCACCGATCGTTCGATGTCGTTGTCGTGCGCCAGCCCGATGAACAATGGCACGATGATCGGGACGTCGATCTCCGGTGCGCGCACGACGGTGGCAGCGAAATTTTCTTCGGAATCCGTGACGGTCTGCGTGGGTGTGGGCAGTGTCAGGGTGCGGCTGTAGGCGGCGGTCTGCAGCATGCGCGCCGTGCGTTCGATCTGCAGCGCCGGCGTTTCTTCGGTGTTGGTGAAGTTCTGCAGGGACGCCTTCAGCTGCACGCCGCCGATGTGATACGCATCCACCAGGTCGATGACGTCGCGGGCGGCGGCCGCATCGTCGCCGGGGTAGCTGATCATCAGCACCTGTCCGACTTTCTGGCGCACGGTCATGGTCTCTACGATGCGCTCGGCTTCGGCGGCGTAGAGCGGGAGAGGCGTCGGCGTCACGTCCTGCGCCGTTGTCGTCGACGGAACTGCGATCAGCAGCGCAGCGGCGGCGACGAGGATCAGGCGCTGTGCGGCGCCGCCGCGCCCGATGGCGTTCATCAATAGCGGGGCACGCGCGGATCGACCGTCATCGACCACGCGTGAATTCCGCCGGCGAGGTTCGCTACGTTCTTGAAGCCGCGCGCGCGCAGGTAAGCGCACGCCATGCCGCTGCGACTGCCGTGGTGGCACATGACGAGGATGGCCTGTTCACGATCGAGCGAATCCGCCCATTCCTGAATGCCGCCGAGCGGCATCAGTTCGGCTTCGTCGAGGCGGGCGATGGCGAATTCCCACGGCTCGCGCACGTCGATGATGCGCGGCGCTTTTCCATCGCGGCGCAGCGCGTCGAGTTCTGCTGCGGAAAGGTCTGGGATGGGCTGCGTGGCGGCCATATGATGGACATTGTAACGAGGGAATGCGCACGCATGCGAAAATTCTTCGTGCGACTACACTTGCCTGCACTATGAAGATCGCAACCTACAAGGCCGCCGGCGCCACGGGAACCGCCGTGCAGCGTGAAGACGGCGCGTGGATCGACGTCAGCAAGGCCGGCGACTCGCTGGCGCTTCTCTCGGACAAGGCGGCGCGCGCCGCCGCCGCCAAGATCGTCGCCGGCCGCGGTGCCAAGCCGCTCAAGGGCATGAAGTTTCTCGCCCCGCTTCAGCCGCGCGCGCTGATCTGCATCGGGTTGAACTATATGGACCATGTGCGCGAGACGAACGCCAAGGTCCCCGAGAAGCCGGTGATTTTCGGCAAGTTCGCCAACTCCCTCGCCAACCCTGGCGACACCATTTCCTGGCACGCCGACGCTTCTGCCGAAGTCGACTACGAAGCCGAACTCGGCGTGATCATCGGCCGCAAGACCAGCCGCGTGTCGAAGGAGAAGGCGCTGTCGTACGTCGGCGGCTACACCTGCGTGAACGACATCAGCGCCCGCGACATTCAGAAATCCGACAGCGGCGGCCAGTGGATCCTCGGCAAGACGTTCGACGGCTTCTGCCCCATCGGCCCGGTCGTCGTCACCGCCGACGAAATCAAGGACCCGCAGAATCTGTCGATCAAGTGCATTCTGAACGGTGAGGCGGTGCAGAATTCGAACACCCGCGAGATGATCTACAACGTCGCGCATCTCATCTCGCACCTCAGCCATTACATGACGCTCATGCCCGGCGACCTGATCGCCACCGGCACCCCGCCTGGCGTCGGCATGGGCCGCACCCCGCGCCTGTGGATGAAGTCCGGCGATGTGTGCACCATCGAGATCGAAAACATCGGCAGCCTCACCAACAAGATGAAGGTGCTGTAGGGGCGACCCGTTGGGTCGCCCGTGACGCGGGTCGCCCGTGACGTGGGTCGCCCGTGACGCGGGTCGCCCGTGACGCGGGTCGCCCGTGACGCGGGTCGCCCGTGACGCGGGTCGCCCGTGACGCGGGTCGCCCGTGACGCGGGTCGCCCACCCGTCGGGTCGCCCGTTGGCGCGGCGACCCTTCTCATTCACGGCCCATCCCCTTGTGCTAGCATCGCACGCATGTCCGTGCGCCCTCCGACCGACACGCGCAAGCAGCGCGAGCAGCTGAATCGCAGTTTGTTCGTGCTGGTGGTGTGCGTGCTCGTCGCAGGGGGCGCGGTGGGGATCGGCGTGTTTTACGGCTCTTCGGCGGGCCTGCTCGGCCTGGCGTGTCTGCTGGGCGGGGCGGGCCTGCTCGGCATTCTGTGGGGCATCTTCACGCTGATCGGCCGTTGGGTCAATCCGGAAGATTAGCCGCCATGAATCTACGTCGTCTGCTGTTCGTCGCAATCGCCGCTCTTCTTTTGTCTGGATGCGCTGATCTGCGCGGGCGGATCGAGGAGCGCTTGTCTGTGCGCCGCGCCGCGGTCGTGCCGACGGTGCCGGTCGATGCGCCGGCCGCAGTGCAGGCCGAGCTGCGCGACTTCGACGTGCTGGTGAGCAGCCTGCGCGCAAAATATCTGAAATCCGAGGCCGTCGGCGCGAAATGGCAGGCGGTCGTCGACGAACAGCGTCGCCTCATCATCGTGGCCGGCGAGGACGGCGGCGAGCAGTACGCGGCGAGCATGCGCACGGTAATCGAGGCGATCGACGACGAGGACATCACGCTGCAGTCGCCGCCGTCGTCGTCCTCGCAGAAATTCGGCGGCATCGGCGTCAGCGTCGATCTGCCGTCCGAGGGCAGGGATCGGCTGCTGGTGCTGTTCGTGTATCCGAACTCGCCGGCCGAGCGCGCCGGCATTCAGCCGCACGATGCCATCATTGCCGTCGACGGGGAAGCGGTGCGCGGCGCCGACGGCGGGCAGATTCTCATGAAGGTGCGCGGCGAGCCGAATACGAAGCTGACGCTCACGGTGCGCACGCCCGGGGCCGCCCCGCGCGATGTCACGCTGACGCGCCGCGTCATCGACGCTTCCCCTGAAAATACGCCGGCGCAGGTTCGCCTCGTCGAGGACGGCGTGGCCTACTTCGCGCCCAATCCGTCTGATGCGCAGAACATGCGCAACGAGGCAGCGGGTGCGCTGCGGCGCTCGTCTCAGGATGCCCCGCTCGACGGCCTCATCTTCGATCTGCGAACGTATCGCGGCTACGATTTTCCGCTGGAGAGCATGCTCGGTCTGTTCGTCAATGGGGACGACGTCGGCAGCATCCGCACGCGTGCGTCCACTGCGAAGATCGCCGTGCGCGGCAAGGGCGTCGGCGGTTCGCAGGACGTGCGCATGGTCGTGCTCGTCAGCGAGCTGACCAGCGGCCCGGCCGAGGCGTTCGCTGGCATTCTGCAGGACCTCGGGCGCGCCCGCGTGATCGGCGTGCGCACGATCGGCCGCACGGCCTCTCTCGAGATGGTGTCGTTGCCGTCCGGCCTGCAGCTGCAGATTCCGATCGGTGAAACGCTCGGCGTGAAGAAGTCGAGCTGGTACGGCGTCGGAGTGACGCCCGAGGTGCCGATCGAACAGCGCTGGGAGGAGTACACCGCGCAGGATGATCCGGTGCTGGCGCGCGCGCTGACGGAGCTGCGCAAGTGACGCGAATGCGCGCGGTGATCTTTCAGGGGCCCGGGCGTCTCGAACTGCAGGAAGTGGCTGTCCCGACGCCCGGCCCGGGTGAGGTGGTAATTCGCGTGCGCGCGGCGCTTACGTGCGGCACGGATCTCAAGGGCTGGAAGCGCGGACATCGTCTGTTCACGCCGGGCATGATCTACGGTCATGAATTCTCGGGTGAAGTGGCGCTGGTCGGCGCGGGCGTGGCGCGCTGGCGCGCCGGTGACGTCGTCACCGCGGTGAATTCCGCGCCGTGCAACGAGTGCTTCTACTGTCGGCGCGGCCAGCAGCAGCTGTGCGAGGACTTGAACGCTCGGTTCAATTGGGGCGCGTTCGCCGAATACATTCGCG
>JBIIIA010000484.1:0-2687 GCA_044235195.1 Thermoflexales bacterium | reverse complement strand
GTTCCTGACGCCGCCTGACCGCCTTCGAAACGACGGAAATGTACCCGGCTTCTAAGAAGCCGGGTACATTTCCGTCGTTTCGAAGGTCGGCCCCCATTCCCGAGGCACGCCTATAATCCCGTCTCGCTCGACGGTTGATTCATGGCGTATTTCACACAGGACGTCATCGAGGAAATCAGCATCGTCATTGCTCATGTCATCGACGGTGCCACATACGAACCGGGCGCGAAGCGCGCTCTTGCGCAACGAGCAGGCATCACCCCCCAGCACCTCAGCCGCATCGCCAACGGCCACAACGTGCCCACACTTGCCACGGCACACGCGATCGCCGATGCGCTGATCGCCTCCGGCTCGCTGCCGGCGTCCGCCGCCTACGCCTGGTTCGACATGGTGCGCGAACACGCCGATCTCGTGCGTCGCCGCACACAAGCCCAGCGCCTGCAGTTCCGCGACGACGCATTCGCCGCCGTCGCCCGTCTGCACGACCTCTCGCACGCCGTGAACTTCGCGCGCGACCCGGCCGCCACCGGTCGCGCGATGCGCGACGCCGTCACGCAGGGGGAAATCTTCCTGCGCATCACGCCATTTCTTTCGGACCAGCTCGCGATCGCCAGGGCCTGCCTGGTGCTGCACCAGGTCTACAGCGCCGTCGGCCTGCAAGTGCAGGCGCTGCGCGTCTCCGTGCACGCCAGCCGTGCACTCGAACGCGTGGATGACGCTGAACGTCGACGCGAACAGGATGAGTTCGACTGGCTCGTCGTCAACGCGCGCCGCACCGAAGCCGTCGCGCTCTACAATCTGAAGCTGGCCCAGCAGGCCTATCACCGCAGCCGCGAACTCGAACACCACGCTGCCTTCCGCAAAGCCAGATGGATGTGGACGGCGCATATCTTCCGTGACCGCCTCAATGCCATCGCTCAACTTCCGCGCGTTTCTCTCTCCGAAGCCGAAGGCCTCGTCCTGCAGGTGAAGCGCTCGCTGGAACATCCGCGCACCGAGTCGGACGAAATCCTGCTCGACGTCCTCATCCACGAATCGCTGGCCAAAGTTCTCATCTCTCGGGGCAAGTTCGATCGCGCGAGGCACATCCTCACTCAGGCGCACGTCCAGCTGCACGGCACGCAGAACGTCGGTGCGCTGCACGAAACGCTTCTCCTGCGCAGCCTCGCCGACGCGGCATGGCACCTCGGCGAACGCCAGGAATGGCGCGCCCACGTCGACGCCGCTCTTTCGATCGCCGGCGCCGCCGGGCTGCAGCATCAGATCGACAAAATTTACGGGTGCTATGGCGAGGCAATAGCAGAAAGTGAATAGTCGATAGTGGATAGTGGATAGTCGACGGACGGCAGGCTCAATCTACAATCGTCGGCATGTCCCCCAAACTCATCCTCGTCGACGGCCACTCGCTCGCCTATCGCGCTTATTTCGCGATGGTGAACACCGCCCTGTCGATCGAGAACGCGCAGGGAATCAAGGAAATGACCGGCGCCGTCTTCGCCTTCACCAACATGCTCCTGAAGGTCTGGCGCGATGAAAAGCCGGATTACCTCGCGGTCGCCTTCGACGTCGGCCGCACCTTCCGCGACGACCTGTTCGCCGACTACAAGGGCACACGCGAAAAAATGCCCGACGAGCTCGCGCAGCAGCTGCCGCGCATTCAAAGCGTGGTGCGCACCTTCGACATCCCCATCTTCACCGCCGACGGCTTCGAGGCCGACGACGTCATCGGCACGCTCGCCCGCCGCGCGTCGGCGCAGGGCATGCACGTCGTCATCGTCACCGGCGACCGCGACGCGCTGCAGCTCGTCGATCCGCTGGTGCACGTGCTCACCAGTCGCCAGCGCTTCGAGGACACCATCCTGTACGACGAGCCGAAAGTGCAGGAAACATTCGGCGTCCGCCCGGACCAGATCATCGACTACAAGGCGCTGGTCGGCGACGTCAGCGACAACGTGCCCGGCGTGCGCGGCGTCGGCGAAAAGACGGCGCAAGCGCTGCTGCAGCAGCATGGATCGCTCGACCACATCTACGCCCGCCTCGACGCGATCGCACAGAAGCGCACGCGCACGGCACTCGAAGCCGGCCGCGACGACGCCTACCTCAGCCGCACGCTCGTAACCATCCGCACGGACGTGCCGCTCGACGTCGACTGGGACGCCTGCACCGCGCGCTTCGACCCGCATCGCGTCACCGCGCTCTTTCGCGAACTGAATTTCCGCAGCCTGCTCCCGCGCATCACCGCGCTCACCGGCGCCGGCGCGGCCGCCCCGACCGCAGAAGAGCAGCTGTCGATGTTCGGCTCCGATGACCCGGCGACGCGCCCGGCTCCCGCCGCCACACCGCCCGCCGCCGCCGCGCCGACCACCACACGCCTCGTCGCCTCCGACGACGACTACCGCGACCTGCTAGCCGTGCTGAACGACGCCGCGCTCATCGCCTTCGACACCGAAACTACCGGCACCGACCCGCTGCGCAGCGAAGCCGTCGGCCTTTCGTTCGCCGTGCGCGAAGGCGAAGCGTGGTACCTGCCGCTCGCCGGGGCGACGCCCTCCCTGCTCGACGCCGAAACCTGGCAGCTCGATCCGACCACGCAGAAGTTCGAACCGATCGCCCTCGCGCTGCAGCGCCCGGATGCGCAGCTCGTCGCCCACAACGCGAAGTTCGATCTCGAAGTGCTGCGCGTCCTC
>JBIIIA010000485.1:0-2687 GCA_044235195.1 Thermoflexales bacterium | reverse complement strand
GCCAGCCGCCGCTCGGCTGCTGCTCGGCGGCGATGGCGCGCAGCCGTTCCTGCAGATCCGGCAGCGCCGTGCGCGGCATGCTGAATCCGGCGGCCGCCGCGTGCCCGCCGTGGCGCGTCAACAGATCGGCGCAGCGATCGAGCGCCGCGATCATGTCGAAGCCCGGCACGCTGCGGCACGAGCCGCGCGCCTCGTCGCCGACCAGCGCCGCCACGACCGCCGGGCATCGCCGGCGTTCCGCCAGCCGCGCCGCCGCCAGCCCGATCACGCCCGCGCCGTACTGCTCGCTCGCCGCGAACAGCAGCGGCGCTGCAGGATCGACGACGCTGCGTTCGGCATCGGCGACGACCTGCGCGGTCTCCTCGCGCCGCCGCGCGTTGCAGGCGACGAGCTCGGCCGCCAGCCGTTCCGCAACGACGTCGTCCTGCGCCATCAGCAGGTCGAAGGCAATGCGCGCGCTGCCCACCCGCCCGGCGGCATTCAGATGCGGCGCAATCGTGAACCCGACGACGGACGCATCGACCGCGCCGGCGAAGCCGACGGCGCGCAGCAGCGCACGCACGCCCGGCCGGGGATGCGCGTCGATCTCGGCGAGCCCGGCGCGCACGAGCGCGCGGTTCTGGCTCCGCATCGGCGCCACGTCCGCCACCGTGCCGATCGCTACGAGGTCAAGCAGCGCACGTTCGGTGAGCGCAGGGCGACGGCCGCGCCGGCGCGCTTCGCGCAGCAGACACTGCGCCAACCGAAAGGCCAGCCCGACGCCGGCCAGCTCCGCCCACGCAGCGCCGCCTTCGTCCGCGTACGGGCTGACGAACGCGAATGCCTGCGGATGCGCCGGGCCGGGAGCATGATGATCGGTGATGATCAGATCGATCCCGCGCTCGCGCGCGCGGCGCGCCTCGTTCACCGCGCGCGCGCCGCAGTCGACGGTCACCACGACGCGCACGCCGTCGTCGGCCAGCCGATCGAGCGCATGCGCGTGCAGGCCGTAGCCCTCCGCAAAACGATCGGGGATGTACACGCGCGGCTCGGCGCCGAGCGCGCGCAGCGCGGTGGCCAGCAGCGCGCAGGCCGTGACGCCGTCGCAGTCGTAGTCGCCGTACACCGCGATCGGTTCAAGATTGTCGATCGCAGCGAGAAGGCGTTCAGCAGCGCGGGAGATGTCGGGCAGCGCCGCCGGGTCGACGCATTCGTACGCGCCGCTCCAGTGCGCGCGCGCGGATTCCGGGTCATGCCAGCCGCGTGCGTACAGCACCTGTGCGGTGACCGGGTGCAGCGGCCGCAGCGCCGCGATGAATTCCGGCGGCGCGGATGTTGTGGACGCGGGGGATTGCCATTCGACGAACATGCCGAACGACAGTAACGGAAAAACGCAGCGCCCGACGATTTTCGCCGGGCGCCGTCGGAAAGTGTCGGATTAGATCCACTTCTGATTGCGGCAGAAGTCGGTGATGAACGGGATGGTCACGGCCTTGCCCTGGTTCGCCTGCAGCCCGTAGTAGATGGTGAGGCCGAGCGCCACGAGCGGCACCACGCAGCTGATCAGCGGCAGCACGATGTTGAGCACGATCGACAGCACGCCGAGCACCACACCCAGCGCGATGCTCTGCACCGCGTGCGTGCGCAGGAACGGGTCGTTCTTCATCGAATCCGAAATCAGGATGATGACACCCACCAGCGGAATCGGATAGGTCAGGAGAGCGTACAGATTGTTGTTCGAGTTGGAAGAGGCATTCATGGGATCGGATTGTACGAAAGATGTGGCGCAGTGCAACGTATACGCCTCACCCCCTGACCCCCTCTCCCCCCTTTCCCCCCTCTCCGCCGAGATTTCGCGTGCATATCGCTACTTTCTCGACAAAAACGCAAGCGAAATTGAGGGAGAGGGGGTAGGGGGTGAGGCGTCATTACTGATTCACCACGACCACCTTGAGGCCGGTGCGCTGCGCAGCGAGTGCGAAGGCTTCCACCGTGTGCGCCAGCGGCACGCAGTCGGACACGCAGGCGCGCAGATCGACGAGGCCCTGTTCGGCCAGCGCGATGGCGCGCGGGTAGACGAATTTCATGCGCCGCACCAGCTGCAGCGTCACGCCTTTGCGACGGGCGAGCCCGGCCGGGAAGCGCGTGGTGTCGTCGTCGGGGATGCCGACCAGCATGACGCGCCCGGCCGGCCGCACCGCCCACAGCGCGCTCTCGACGGCGCCGTCGGTGCCGGCGATTTCGAACGCCACGTCGACGCCGTGCCCGCCGGTCTTTTCCCAGACCCAGCGGCCGGCCGCCTCGGCGTCGCGCGGCGCGGCGTCCGGGACGATCGCGCCCATCTGCGCCGCGGCGCGCAGGCGATGCGGGCGCAGGTCGAAGGCGTAGATCTGCGTCGCGCCGGCCGCCTTCAGCAGCTGAATCGTGAGCAGGCCGATCGGCCCGCAGCCGAACACCGCCGCCGTGCCGCCGATCGGCACCTGCGCCTGGTCCATGGCGTAAATCGCCACGCCGAGCGGCTCGAGCATCGCGCCGTCCACGTCGCTGATCGAATCGGGGATCGGGAACAGGCAGTGCTCGGGCCACGCCATGTATTCACGAAACGCGCCGTCGTCGTGGCCGTGGCCGGAGAAGCGCGTGTGCGGGCACAGATTCGGGTGGCCGGCCAGGCACAGCTCGCACTTGTCGCACGGCACCGCCGGGTCGAC
>JBIIIA010000483.1:0-2709 GCA_044235195.1 Thermoflexales bacterium | reverse complement strand
GCCGATGCGGCCGAAGCCGGTCTGCACTTCGTCGGCGATGCACACGCCGCCGGCGGCGCGCACGCGGCGATAGACGTCGGCGAGGAAGCCGGGCGGCAGCAGCATCTGGCCGCCGACGCTCGGGCAGGTTTCGGCGATGTAGCCGCACAGCCCGCGCCCGGCGGCCTGCACGCGGTCGATCACTTCGCCGACGCGCGCGGCGTACTGCAGGCCGGCCTGTTGCATCGCCTGGTCGCGGCTCGTTTGATACGGCGCGTCTTTTGAAAATTGCGCGGGCAGGCGGAACTCACCGCGATACACATCGGGGATGGGCGAAGTGTGCACCCAGTCGGGCGCGCCGCGGCCGCCGGGCCCGTCGTGCTTGTAGGGGCTGATGTCGATGAGCGTGCTGGTGTGGCCGTGGTAGGCGGCGTCCATCACGATGAGGTCGCGCCGTTCGGTGTAGGCGCGCGCCAGGCGAATCGCCAGCTCGTTCGCCTCGCTGCCGGAGGCGGTGAAGAAGCACACGCGCAGCGGCGACGGCAGCAGTGCGGTGAGTTCCTCGGCGTAGATCGTGAGCTGGTCCTGCAGGTAGCGCGTGTTGGTGTTCAGCACGGCCAGCTGCTCGCTCACGGCGCGCACCACGCGCGGGTGAGAGTGGCCGACGTGCGGCACGTTGTTGTAGGCGTCGATGAACGTGCGGCCGGTTTCGTCGAACAGGTACTGCTTCCAGCCGCGCACGATGTTGAGCGGATTTTTGCGGTACGAGATGCTGAGGTTGCCGCCGATGTGCGCGCGGCGCGAGGCGAGCAGTTTGTCTTTGCTGCGCTGCTTTGGCAGCGCGTCGACCGGGCAGTTCAGGATCAGGTTCGGATCGGGCGAGATGCTGCGCCAGGTGCTGCGCTGACTATTCAATGCCACGCCGTTGAAATTGCACGGGATATCCAGCATGTCGGTGATGATCTGGAAATGCACGTGCGGCCACCAGTCGCCGTTGATGGGCGGGGCGCCGAGCGCGGCAAAGCGCTCGCCCTGTGCGATGGGCTTGCCGATGTACAGGCCGTCGAGCGATTCGGCCGAGAGATGCCCGTAGAGCGTGTAGAAGACGGCCGGCCCCTGCTCGTGGCGCAGCACGATGACCGGGCCGTAGTCGAGCCGATCGGTGGCATTTTCGAAGCCGTGCACGATGCCGTCGAGCGGGGCGAAGAGCGGCGCGCCGGCCGGCAGCGTGAGGTCGACGGCCATGTGCACGGTGCGGCGTTCGTCGGTGACCTTGCCGGTGGCGTAGACGTCGGTGGAATAAATGAGGCGCGGCTCGTCGTAGCCGCCGACGGCGACGACGGCGCCGGCCTCGCGCATGCGTTCGAAGACGCGGCGAGTGAACGGCTCGGTGGCGTTGTCCGCCGGGTTGCTGGAGACGATCGGGCTGCCGGCGCTGAGGTCGAGGCCGTAGACGGCGACGCGCTGCAGGTCGTGGCCGGTGAGGTGGGCGAACGTGCCGGTGCGGGCGCGCAGCCATTCGACGACGGCGGGCGCGTGCGGGACGGGCGGCAGGCCGCAGGCGTCGCGCAGCACGTAATGCGCCAGGCGCGGATGAATCGCCGCCAGCTTCGGCAGCGCGGCGCGGATGGGGGCTTGGCTGATGCCGAGGTAGGCGTCGTCGGGGCGGGCGGCCTGCTGTTCGGCGGCCATGCAGGCGCTGACGCACAGGCGCATGCACATCAGGCCGAAGAGAGCGGCGATCTCGTTTTCCTGCAGCGGAAATTCGGCGTGAAAGCCGCGCAGCACTTCGGCGGCGGCGGCGAGCGGATCGGCCTTGCCGAGCGCGGCGTAGGCCATGGCGATGGCGAGGTCGTTGACGAGATGGCTGTGCACCATGTCGCCGAAGTCGACGAGGCCGGCGATGCGGTTTTCCTGCGGCGCGACGAGCACGTTGTAGTCGTTGGCGTCGCCGTGGACGACGCCGGTGCGCAGTGCGGGAAGCAGCGGGGCGACGTACGCGTGATAGACGCCGACGAGCGCGTCGAGCGGGCCGGTGAGCGCGGCGTCGCGCACGAGCGGGCGGCGCTGCGCGACGACGTCGGCGGCGCGCGCCAGGTCCCAGTGGAAATCGCGGTGCAGCGCCGGGTGATCGAAGCCCTGCAGCGCGCGGTCGACGCGGGCGAGCGCGCGGCCGAGGTCGTGCAGCAGTTCGCGAGAAGCGAGCGCGTCGCCGAGCGCGACGCCGTCGATGTGCGAGATGAGGCGCACGAAATGGCCGGCGTGCTCGATGACGTCGGCGCCGGACTGCGCGGGGATCAGGCGCGGCGTGAGGTCGAGGGGCGCGAGGCGGCGCATGACGGCGTTCTCGGCGTCGATGACGGCGCGCGACTCGGCGGCGTTGGCGATCTTGAGGACGAAGCGCGCGCCGTCGGCGGCGCCGAGGCGGAAGTTCTGATCGCGTTCGCTGGGCAGCGCCTCGGCGTGGGCGCGCAGGCCGAAATGTGCGAGGGCGAGGGCGGCGGCGTCGTCGAGCGAAAAGCGCGGGGCGTGGGCGAGCGAGGTCATCGGGGGCGATTCTATCGGGGGAGGGACAGCCGACTGCCGACGGCCGACGGCGGTGCAAGCCGTTTGGGGCGAAATTTCGAATCATCGACGATGCCACACGAAGAGAGATCCCTCCGTCTTGCCCTGGCTCGTTCGTGGCAACGTCTGCACGGACGGGGCAAGACGTTCGGGATGACGGTCCGG
>JBIIIA010000482.1:0-2716 GCA_044235195.1 Thermoflexales bacterium | reverse complement strand
CCTGCGCCGATGACGACGACCGGCCATTCCCGATCGATGTGCAGGATGGCGCGAATGCGCGCCATGAGCGCTGGCACGGAATAGCCGGCGCCCTGCCGGCCGAACTCGCCGAACTGCGACAGATCCTTGCGAATCTGCGCGGAGCTGACGCCGAGCATCTCCGCGAGTTCGGCGGACGAGACCATCTCGCGGCCGGCTTCCAGCAACGACCCGAGCGCGCGCAGATACAGCGGCAGGCGAGCCACGACGATATCCGGGACGGCATGCGAGTCTGACGACGAACCTGACGAACGCATGGGCGGAAGGATACTCCGGAGAAGAAATTTTCGACCGCCGACCCCTGCAGCGAAAGGCGATGCCTCCCCTACTAGAATTCCGAGCGTGATCATGGGACTGGACGCCAGCCGCGTCGATCGAGCACGCATGACCGGCACCGAACGCTACGCGCGCGAGGTATTGCGCGCGCTGCTCACGATCGCCCCGCAGCAGGCTTTTCGCATTTACGCGCGCAGCGCAGACATCGGAGAAGTGCTCGGCGCGACGAACGCCGCGATCGTCCACATCGGGCGTGCGCGACTCTGGACGCACCTCGGGCTCGGCGGCGAGATCGTGCGGCGGCCGCCGGACGCGCTGTTCATCCCGGCGCACGTGCTGCCCATCGCATTCGCGTCACGCAGCGTGCGCGCGCGCACACGCGCCGTAGTGACCGTGCACGACTGCGGTTTCCGGCGCTTCCCGCGCGCGCACACGACGACGCAGCGCCTGTACCTCGAATGGAGCACGCAATTCGCCGTGGACCACGCGCACGTGCTGCTGGCCGATTCCGAAGCCACGCGCGACGACCTGCATCGCTTCTACCCACGCAGCCGAGGCAAAGTGCGCGTCGCCTATCCCGGTGCGCCCGACATCGCGGAAGTCGACGCTGCAAAAATCGCCGAGACATGCGCACGATGGAACGTGCAGCCGCGCGAGTACATCCTGCACGTCGGCACGCGGCAGCCGCGCAAAAATCTGCGCCGCCTGATCGACGCATTCGCCATCGCACGCCGGCGGCTGCCGCCGACGACGAAGCTCGTGCTCGCCGGCGGCGCCGGCTGGGGCGGTGAAGATCTTGCGGCGCACGCCGTCGCGGCCGGTATGAGAGAAGCCATCGTGTTCACCGGCTACATCGACGACGACGACAAGGCAGCGCTGCTGCGCGGCGCGCGCGCGCTGGCATTTCCTTCGTTGCACGAAGGATTCGGCTTCCCCGTGCTCGAAGCGCAGGCGATCGATCTGCCGGTGGCGTGCAGCAACACGTCATCGCTGCCCGAAGCAGCCGGAGACGGCGCCGTGCAATTCGATCCGCAGAACACCGACGCCATGGCGCAGGCGCTGTGCGACGTGATGCTCGACGACGCACTGCGCGCGCGCCTCATCGCGAATGGGCGACGGAACCGCGCGCGCTTCCGCTGGGACGACTGCGCGCGCGCCGCGCTCGAGGAGATGCAGCGATGATCGCCGCGATCGTGCTGGCGGCAGGAATGTCGTCGCGCTATGGACAAAACAAACTGCTGCTGCCGTTCGGCGACGAGAGCGTGCTGCGCACGTCGATCCGCAGCATACAGGTCCCCGGCGTCGACGAAGTGCTGGTGGTCGTCGGACACGAAGCGGAGCGAGTGACAGCGGAGGTGCGCGAGATGCCGGTGCGCATCGTGCACAACCCGGACTACCGCGAAGCCGACATGATTTCGTCGATCCAGGCCGGGCTGCGCGTGCTGGAATCGACCACGGCGGAAGCGGCGCTCATCGCGCTCGGCGACATGCCGCTGCTGCCCAGCGAAATCGTCGCCACGCTGATCCGCATGTACAGGCTGGGCTGCGGCGACATCGTCGCGCCCCGCTTCGGGGAACAGCGCGGGCACCCGGTGCTGATCGCGCGCAAATTCTGGGCGGAAGCGCTGGCAATCCCGGCGCGCACGCCGCTGCGCGTGCTGCTCGCCGCACACCCACAAAGCGTGGCGCTGCTGCAGGTGAACACCGACCGCGTGCTGCGCGACGTCGACACGCCGGCGCTGTACGGGGAGGCGGTGGCGCGCAGAGGGCGGAGTAGAGAGTCAGAGTAGAAAGTAGATAGTGATAGTTAGAGATCGAGGGTGAGGGTGACGGGGCCGTCGTTGACGAGGGCGACCTGCATATCGGCGCCGAAGACGCCCTGAGCGACGTGCGACAGGCCGTGCGCGCGCAGGCGGGCGGCGAAGAGATCGACGAGCGGCGAGGCGACTTCCGGGCGCGCGGCCTGAATGAAGCTCGGGCGACGGCCGCCGGACGCATCACCGTAGAGCGTGAACTGCGAGACGACGAGCGCGGCGCCGCCGATGTTGAGGAGCGAGCGATCGAAGCCGCTCGGGCCGTCGAGCGCCGGGAAGATGCGGAGCGTCGCTACTTTACGCGCCATCTTGTCGATCGTCTCCGGCGAATCGGAATGAGTAATGCCGGTCAGGAGAAGCACGCCCTGCCCGATCGAGCCGACCAAGTCGCCGGCGACCGACACGGAGGCGCTCGTTACACGTTGAAGCACTACGCGCATGCGCGTGATTGTATGCAGGGCACTCTGAGGTGCATCCGCCGTTTGGGACGAATCGTTCAGCCGGCAGAGAGATCCCTCCGCTTTGCCACGTACGCCCGGAGATCGGTACGTTCAAGCCGGCAAAGCGTTCGGGATGACGGTCCGGGG
>JBIIIA010000481.1:0-2718 GCA_044235195.1 Thermoflexales bacterium | reverse complement strand
CGGCGTGCGGCTTCGTCGAGCAGCGACCAGTTGGTTTCGAAGAGCAGGGAGAAGCATTCGCCCTGCGCCGTGCGCAGATCGTCGATGACCTGCTGCAGCGTGTGGCGCGAGAACTTCAGGTTGCCGAGCGCCATGCCGAGCGCCTTCGGGTTGCCGCCGGTGACTTCGATGAGATTCTGCAGCTGTTCTCGATCGTAGGCCAGATGGTCGATGCGCAGATGGCGCAGGCGCTGATCGAGGAAGAGTTCGGCTTCGTCGTTGTTGAAGCCGCCGAGCTCGATCGGCCATGTGCCGTTGCGGTATTCGCGGCGATATTCGCGCGTGGTGATGAGCACTTTGCTGGGTTCGGGCAGCTTCAAGAGCCAGCGCAGCAGGCCGTTGTCGCCGATGGTCTCGAAGTTGTCGACGACGAGCAGCACGCGCTGGCTGCGCAGCACCTGTTCGATGCTGCGGCGCTTGTCGTCTTCGCTGCGATCGAGCAGATTCTCGTAGCCCAGCGTGCGGGCGATTTCGTCGAGGACGATGTTGAGGTTGGTGTAGCCGGGATGCTCAGCGTCGCTGACCCAGACGGCGCAGTCGAACGTCGGCGAGTTGGAGTCCGCTTGCAGGCATTGCGACGCCACTTCGCGGGCCAGGCTGGTCTTGCCCATGCCGCCCAGGCTGTGAATGACGACCACGGCCGTGCGCTGGCGCAGCGCTTCCAGCACGTCGGCGAACGGCTTGGGGCGCATGACGAATTCGGCGTAGCTGGCCGGGGGCAGGTTGTGGCGCGGCAGCGCCGTGGCTGCTGGGTCGATCAGCGTCGTCGGGCAGAGCTCGTCGAGCACCTCGTCCGGGTTCGGATAGCGCGCGGTATGCAGGAAACGCGACAGCCAGCGCCGGCTCAGGAAGGCGCGCTTCACCGCGGCTTCGGCCAGCATCTTGACCGTGCGGTGATCCGGCGGCACGAAGCCGCGCTTGTAGCGCTGAATCGATGCACCGGACAGGCCGATGGATTCCCCCAGGCTCTCTTCGATGTTCGGCGCCGAACGCCCTTCGTAAATTGCGATGCTGTTGATCGCCCCGCTCAACAGCCGACCAAAATCATCGTTTTTTTTGCCTTTCGGCGCTGCTGCCCCTGCGTTCCTGCTCATTTTTGGCTCTCCTGTTCGTAAGCCCCCGAATAATGCCACAAATTGTGCACAAATTTGCTACTAAATTTAGTAGTTTTTATAAACGATTGTTGACAATTCCCCGTGTTGTTGCCCTAAACATCCCGACGCGGCGGCGGATTGCTCGTTCGGGCCTGGCTGAGCCAGTCGGCGCGCAGGCGGCGCTTTTCTGCGTCTGCGCATAAGAATCGCATATTTCTGCTACTAAATTTCGTAGATTTTTGCCTCACCCCCTGACCCCTCTCAGGGTGACATCGATTTGCGGCGTTCGTGTTCCTCGCTGCGCGTAAGACGACGGCCGACGGACGGCACAACACGAAGAGAGATCTCTCCGTCTTGCCCGGACTCGGTTGTGGCGAAATGCGTGTATGCGGGGCAAGACGTTCGGGATGACAGGCTGCGGGAGGCCGTCATCCCGAACACTTTGCCGGCTCATGCGTGCGTAGCCACCGGCGTACCCGGCAAAGCGGAGGGATCTCTCTGCCGGCTGAAAGATTCGCCCCCAACGGCGGATGCCTCGGGGGCATCCGGCTTCCCTGCCTCGTCGGGTAGACTCGACGACAGCCATGAAACCCGAACAACGTGCCACAGCCGAAGGCATTCTTTTCACCGACCAGTACCAGTTGACGATGGCGCAGTTGTATTTCCGCATGGGGCTGCACGAAAAATCGGCGCATTTCGACCATTTTTTTCGCAAAACGCCTGATTACGGCTCGCACAAAGCGGGTTACTGCATCAACGCCGGCCTGGAATGGCTGCTGGACTGGATGCAGGAGGCGCGTTTTCGTCCGATCGACCTGGACTATCTGCGCGGCCAGCAGGGCGCGGGCGGCCAGCGTGTGTTCGCCGACGATTTCCTGGAGTATCTGGCGGCGCACGGAGATTTCAGCGGCATCACGCTGCGGGCGATTCCGGAAGGACGGGTGGTGCACCCGAATACGCCGCTGACGGTGGTGGAAGGGCCGATGCTGCAGGCGCAGCTGCTGGAGACGGCGCTGCTGAATCACCTGAACTACCAGACGCTGGTGGCGACGAAGGCGTCGCGCATCAAGGAGAGCGGCCAGGGGCGGCCGGTGCTCGAATTCGGGCTGCGGCGCGGGCAGGATCGCGCCGCCAACGCCGGCACGCGCGCGGCGCTGATCGGCGGCGCGGACTTCAGCTCGAACGTCGGCATGTCGCACGTGCTGGGCTTCCCGCCGCGCGGCACGCATGCGCACAGCATGGTGCAGGCGTTCATGGCGCTCGGTGAGGGCGAACTGGGCGCCTTCCGCGCCTACGCCGACGTCTACCCGGACGACTGCCTGCTGCTGGTCGACACGGTCAACGTGCTCGAGAGCGGCCTGCCGAACGCCATCCGCGTCTTCGAGGAAATCAAGCGCAAGGGGCACAAGCCGGTCGGCGTGCGGCTCGATTCCGGCGACCTGGCGTATCTCAGCATCCAGGCGGCGCGCATGCTGGACGACGCCGGATTCCCGGACACGGTGATCGTCTTGTCGAACCAGCTGGACGAGCTGGTGATCTGGCAGGTGATCACGCAGATCCGCGAAGAAGCCTCGCGCTACGGCGT
>JBIIIA010000480.1:0-2722 GCA_044235195.1 Thermoflexales bacterium | reverse complement strand
TCGGCGTGTTGGCGGCGACGGCGCGGTAATCACCTTCGGTCAGCGGCGCAGCATTGCTCGTGCCGGGCGGTCCGCCGCGCTGAACACGGCCGGGCTGCACAGTGATGATGTTCGTGCCGGCGTCGGCGAACAGCTCGTCGATGTAGTTCTGCACGCCGGCGCCGATCGACAGCAGCGCAATCACCGCGCCGACGCCGATGCTGATGCCCAGCATCGTCAGCAGCGATCGCAGTCGATTGGCGCCCAGCGTGCGCACCGCCTGCATGGTGGACTCGATCAGTGCACTCATCACATTTTCTTCGGCGCCGCACCAGCGGTGAGCACCGCAGCTTCGCGGAACGCATTCTGCTCGGCGCACGCGTCGCGCTGATTCTTGACCGCGTCGTCGCCGATGATCTTGCCGTCGGCGATGCGAATGACGCGGTTGCAGTGGTCGGCGATGCGCGGATCGTGCGTGACGAAGATCACCGTCATCCCCTTTTCACGATTCAGCGTCTGGAACAGACACATGATGTCCGCGCCGCTCTTCGAGTCGAGGTTGCCCGTCGGTTCGTCGGCCAGGATGATGGCCGGGTTGTTCACCAGCGCGCGCGCGATCGCCACGCGCTGCTGCTGTCCGCCCGACATCTCGCTCGACAGATGCTTCAGCCGCGCACCCAGCCCCACCGACTCGAGCGCCGCCGTGGCGCGCGCACGCCGCTCCTTCGCCGTGATGCCGGCGTAGATCATCGGCTGCTCCACGTTGTCGATCGCACTCGTCCGTCGCAACAGGTTGAACGACTGAAAGACGAAGCCGATCTTGCGGTTGCGCACCGCCGCCAGGTCGTCTTCCTTCATCTGCTCCACGTCCACGCCGTCGAGGCGATAGTTCCCCGCCGTCGGCAGATCCAGGCAGCCGAGCACGTTCATCAACGTGCTCTTGCCCGAACCGGACGGGCCCATGATCGCCACGAGCTCGCCCGGGTAGATGCTCAGAGTCACCCCCGCCAGGGCGTGCACTTCATGATCGCCCATGCGGTAGGTCTTGCGGATGTCACGCACGTCGATGACCGGCGTGCTGCCGTTTTTGCTCATGTAATTCCGTCGTTACTGCGCCAGCGCATTCGGCGTCGTCGGCGCCACCACCGTGTCGCCCTCCGCCGCACCAGACACGATTTCGCTGAACGAGTCGTTGCGCAGGCCGACCTTGACTTCGACCTCGCTCGCCGCGTCGCCCTTCTTCAGCGTCAGGAAAGACTTGCCGCTCGTGCGATCGCGCCGCACTGACCAGTTCGGCGCCAGCAGCACCGCCTTGCGCTCGTCGATCACGATCGCAGCGTTGGCCGTCATGCCGGTGCGCAGCTGCACTTCGCTGCTGCGCTCCACCAGCACGCGCACCTGATACGACACCACGCCGTTGATCGTCGTCGACGTCGGGGCGATGCGCTCGACCTTGCCCTTCACCGTCACGCCCGGCAGCGAATCGAGCGTCACGTCCACATTCTGGCCGACCTGAATGCGCGCGATGTCGATCTCGTCGACCGTGATGTCGATGTGGAAGCTCGAATCGTCGACCAGCGTGAACGGCGCGACCGCGCCGGCCGCCGCTTCGCCCACGTCGACGTTCACCGCCGACACCGTGGCGTCCATCGGCGCCGTCAGCGTCGCCTGGCTCAATCGGCGCTCGGCCTGCTTCACCGCGAGCTCCGCCAGCTTGACCTGCGTCTCGGCGCTCTTCTTCTGCGCCTGCGCATTGCGCAGCTGCAGCTGGCTCTGCGCAATATTCGTGCGCGCGGCGTCGATGTCGAATTCGAGCACCGGCGTGCGCGTGCGCTCGAGGTTCGCCTTGGCGCTCTCGACCTGCTGGCGCGCCGCAGCGATCTGCGCGGCGTCCGCGCCCTTCACCGCCTTGTCATACTGTGCCTTCGCAGAATTGAGATTGTTCGTCGCCTGCTCGAGCGCGGCTGCCTGCGGCGAGCCGTTGATGCCGGCCGGGTTGAAGCGCGCGGCGGCGTCATACGCGAACTGCGCGTTGCGCACCGCCACTTCGGCATTGCGCATGCCCGCTTCGACGGCGGCCACGTCCTCGGCGGTCGGGCCGGCCAGCACTTTTTCGTACTGCGCCACGGCGGCGTCGTACGCCGCCTGCGCCGCCGTGACGTCGGCGGTGCGCACGCCGGAGACGGTCTTGCTGTACGAAGACGTGGCGATCAGGATCTGATTCTGCGCCTGCTCGATGGCGGTGTCCGCATTGGCCAGCGCATTCTGCGCCTGCTCGAGCGACGCCTGCGCCTGCATCACGGCCAGGTCGAGGTCGATCGTGTCCAGCTTCGCCAGCACATCGCCCTTCTTGATTTTGTCGCCGACCTTCACCGCTACTTCAGCGATGGTGCCTGCCGCAGAAAATGCCACGCGCACGTCCGACGCCGGCTGAATGTTGCCGGTGGCGCTGACCGTCGCGGTCAAATCGCCTGTTCCGAGCACGGCGCTGCGCTGCGATGCGCTGTCCCCCGCGCCCGCGCCCGGCCGGCTGCACGCCGCCAGCGCAATCGCCCCGATGAGCGTCGCCGCCATCGCATTCCATCTCCACTTGCGACTGCTGCCAACCCTGATTTCCGCTGCACGCATATTCCTGTCACCTTCCCTTTTGATGCGCCGCATAAAACGGCACGATTTCTGCTTAGTGCTCATCCGTATATTCGGGGCTGAGTCGCCATGCCCCGGCCTTCGGCCGGGGCATGGC
>JBIIIA010000479.1:0-2727 GCA_044235195.1 Thermoflexales bacterium | reverse complement strand
GGCCTACGTGCCGATCGTGCCGATCATCGACGAGCGCACGAACGACCGGGTGGCATTCGGCGCGCGCATGCCGTACCGGCCGGACGACCCGACGGCGTGGGGCAACAATCACGAAGTGCGCCTGATTTGGATGCTCACGCTGCTGCAGGATGGCGGCGGCGCGTCCATCGTGCACACGTACGACGACGCCTGGACCCTGACCGGCCTGTCCGTGCGCGAGGACCGCGGCACCGACGTGGCGATCGCGTTCGAAGATCCGGCGACCGATCCGGACCGTGAGAACAACAATCGCCTGCATGCGCTAGCCAACGGACTGGGCGCGACGTTTCTGACGGCGCGCGACGCCAACGGCGACAACGCGCGCGACGTCACGGTGCCGACGATCAAGTCGCTCTTCGACAAAGGCTCGAACAGTGCAGCGACGAATGCGCAGCGCTGGAATCTTCCGGCGAATGCGTTCAAGGTGTCGACGTTTTCGTACGCGAACAGCGACGAACAGATTCGCATTGCGATGACGGAGACGAAGAACCTGCTCGAGGCGAATTTTTACGCCGCGGGCAATGCGCTGAGCAGCGCGCCGCTGCTGCTGTTCGCGCGTGAGTCGCGCATGCGCAGCATGTCGCTGGATTCCGCCGCCGCGTCGACGAGCGCGCAGCTCACGATGAACCTCGATCCGGCCACGGAGCCGAATCAGGTGTTCGTCAACGTCAACTGGGCGCCGTATCAGCGCGTCGGCGGACAGTGGCAGCTGTATCCCACGGACCAGTACGCCTCCAGGCTGACGAGTGATTTTCAGGAGCTCTTCAAGAACGAGCCGGAAGACGAGCGCGCGGTCGATGTGCTGCTGATGCAGTCGGCGTATCTTTCGATTCTCAGCGGTATGAATGGCGTTCTGCGGGAAGAGGGTGCGCGATTCGTGGCGGATGCGGATGCGGCATCGGACAGCGCTCTCAGCGAGGCCACTGCGGATCTGACCGACGCAGCGCGGCTGATCACGAATTTCATCAATCCGCAGGCGACGCAGCTGTACGTCATGCTGGCGGGCACGGCCGCTGCAAACATCTCCGCGGCGGAGGCGAAGTCGAAGCTGCAGACCCTGATTGAGAAAGTGACCACCTACGGCACTGTTGCGAAGCCGACCAGCAAGCTGATCTACGGCATGATCATGAGCAGCGGCACGAAGAAGATCGTCTTCAACGTGAAGTACGCGAAGAATTTTCTGCTGGGAGCGCTGGTCGGCGTCGCCGTCATGGCCGCCTTCGGCGGATTCGAGGGAGATGCCGGGACGAAAGTGCAGGCCTTCCTGCATGTAACGGGCGTCATGTCGGAGGTGGTGAACCTCACGAAGATGATCAAGATCGGCAAAGACGCGCCGAAGGCGGGCGCGCTGCTCTCCGCCATCATCGGTGCGGATGCGGCCCTGAAAGTGGCGCAGAACATGCCCGAGATCATGGCGGTGATCCAGCTCGGAGTGGCATGGGGGCTGGCGATCTATCAACTGGCCGTGAGCCCCTTCAGCAGTGCGCTGTTGTTCACGGTGGCGGCGAACGCCGTTGCGCAGAGCATCGTGATCTTTTTGATGTACGCCATCTACATCATTCCGGGGATCGGGCCGATCATTGCCGCCGTCCTGGGCCTCATCGACGCCGTCGTCGGCGCGATCTGCTTCGCCGTGGACAGCCGGCGAAAGAAGAACGGCGGCACATCGTTTTCGGAGAGTGCAGCGGGCAAGCGCGTCTGCGCCGGCGTGAGCGGACTGGTCGCAGCGCTCATCCAGAATTTTCTGTATTCGCGCCGTTCGCTGATCGGCAACATGTATGCCGCCGACCGGCTGCAGTTCCTGAACGCCGGCGACATGGTGAGGCTGGTCGATCCGAACACCGGCATCGTGCAGGGAACGAATGTCACGGTGAAGCTCGACTTGAAGAACAGCATCAAGCGCAACTCGCGCGTCAAGCAGGGCGATCAATACGACGCGGACATCATTCCGATGCCGTGGGATCCGCTGGCGACCACGTGGCTTTGGCAGATCAACGACCGCTACATGAAGGAGGCGGTGTTCAATTACGAGCTGCAGCAGACGCAGCGTGACATCCACGACGGCCTCAAGCGCGGCACGAGGGTGGGCGAGTGGACGTCTGAAGATGGCGGGCAAAACAACCGCTACTACATCCTGCGCTCGGAGCAGATCACCTCGCGTGATCTGCTCCCGGCGACCGGCGTCAACCGCCCGCTTCAGCTCACGCTCGCGGAAGCACAGGTGCTGCCGGTGCAGCAGTGCTTCCTGCTGGTATTTCCGCCGCTGCCCTTTCCCATGATTCCGATCTGCTCGATCGAAGCAGACAAGAGCACCAACTTCATTCCGCTCGGCGACATGCTGACGTACGACGTGCTGCCGCCGACGCTCGACGGCTTCCTGGCGACGGCGCCGAGCGTCGGCGGCGCCGACGGCTATACGCTGGCCTGGGCGCAGGGCAGCGCGCTGGAATTCCCGCGCCAGCAGGACGTCGACGGCGACGGCCTGCGCAGCAAGGCCGACGGCGGCAACGACCCGAACGATTCTGTGATGGATGTCGACGGTGACGGCCTGTCCGACTTTGCCGAACTGCAGCTGGGTACGGATCCAACCAGCAGCGACCCGGACCAGGACGGCCTGAACGACCGCGCCGAGATTTTTGCCGGCACGAACCCGCGCCTGGCGGACACGGACGGCGACGGCCTGACCGA
>JBIIIA010000004.1:0-28884 GCA_044235195.1 Thermoflexales bacterium | reverse complement strand
TTTACTGTGCGAACGACGCCGGCCGTGCAACCGGCCGCGCGCCATTCGACGAAATTGCTGACGAAATTGCTGTGGAGATTATAGAACCGGCGCGAGCCGGCATCATCGGATGCACCTGCTTCATCGATGTCGCGCGCGCAGGCGTTCGAGCACGGTGCGCAGCGGGATGCGTCGCTCGTTGAGAAGCACGAGCAGATGAAACAGCAAGTCGGCGCTTTCATCGATCAGGCGATCGTCTTCCTGGGCCACGCCGGCCATGGCGGTCTCGAGGCCTTCCTCGCCGACTTTTTGTGCGATTTTGAAACGCCCCTTGGCGAACAGGCGCGCGGTATAGCTCTGTTCGGGCGTCGATGCGCGGCGCTGTTCGACGACGTCTGCGAGCTCGTCGAGGAAGCCGGCGGCGGGCGGCGGCAGTTCGGTGCCGTCGAGGTCGCGATAGAAGCAGCTTTCACGGCCGGTGTGGCAGGACGGGCCGGCGGGCATGGCACGCACGAGCAGCACATCGCCGTCGCAGTCGGCGCGCATCTCGTGCACGCGCAGCACGTTGCCGCTCGTGGCGCCCTTGCGCCACAGCTCGCCGCGGCTGCGCGACCAGAAAACGACTTCGCCGCTGTCGCGCGTGAGCTGCAGCGCTTCGGCGTTCATCCAGGCGAACATCAGGATGCGCCCGCTGAGCGCGTCCTGCACGATGCACGGAATCAGGCCGGCGGCGTCGAAACGCAAATCGAGTGCCATAGTCATTTCGAAATTTCAGAATACGAAGCCGGTATCGACGTCGCGCAGCAACGGCTGCACCACGTCCTTCGGCGAGAGCAGCGGCGGCGCGGACAGGCCCCAGTCGATGCCGACGTCCGGGTCGTCCCAGCGGATGCCGGCGTCGCAGTCGGCGGCGTATTCGTCGGTGACCTTGTACATGATGTGCGCCACGTCGCTGCGCACGACGAAGCCGTGCGCGAAGCCGGGCGGAACCCAGAGTGCGCAGCCGTTGTCGCCGCTGAGCACGGCACCGACCCAGCGGCCGAACGTCGGCGAGCCGCGCCGAATATCGACGGCCACGTCGAAGATTTCGCCGTTCAGCGCGAAGACGAATTTACCCTGCGCGTGCGGCGGGCGCTGGTAGTGCAGGCCGCGCAGCACACCACGCACCGAGCGCGAGTGGTTGTCCTGCACGAACGACGGATTCAATCCATTGGCGGCGAACTCACTCGCCTTCCACGTCTCGCGGAATAAGCCGCGGTCATCACCGAAGCTGCGCGCTTCGACCAGTACGACGTCGGGGATGCTCAGGCGTTGAAATCGAAAAGGCATGGATCTGGTTCAGGAGCGCGGAGCAGCAGGGGCATCGGCTTCGGCGTCGGGTTCAGGTTCCGCAGGCGGCGCCTCAGGAGCCGGAGCGGATTGACGACGCAGTGCATCGACGCGTTCGGTGATGCTGGCGGAGCCGTTGCCGGCAGTCGACAGTGATGGGGAAGCAGGTTTCGGCTTGCCGAACAGGCGGGGCTTCGACGGCTTGACGGTCGCCGTCGCGGCGGGCGTGTGAGCGGCGCCGCAGTACGGGCAGATGTCCCAGGCGAGATGAATGGCACGGCCGCAGCTGTCGCAGGCGTCGCGCAAATGCGCATGACATTTCGGGCACCACTGCATATCGCCGTCGACGCGGCGGCCGCAGGTCGGACAGAATTCCTGATTTTCGATGCTGGAGAGCAGCGACTCCTCCTCGAGCGCGCGGACGTACGCTTCGGCGAGCGTCTCGCGCGGGCGCAGCATCAGGTAAACGAGGATGCCGACCACAGGAATCACACCGACGGTGATGGTGGCGAGAATTTGCACGAACGGATCGCGGGTGCGCGAGCGAACGTCGCGGAAGGCCCAGATCGTCAGACCACCGAGGAGGGCTGCAAGAAGGGCGCCGATGACGCTGGCTGCTCCGACGAGCAGGCTGGTTACTTGTTCCATAGCTGACGTAAGCCGACGATGTTGAAAGGAAGCGATCGACGGCCGAACGAGGCGGACAGATTATACTGACGCCTCGTCCGGTCGCCCCTTTTGGTAAGCCCCTACGCCTACCATTGAACAGCGCAGCGAACAGCGAATATCGCAATTCCCCCCGTCCTCGGCCGCAGCGCCGAGTGAAGCCCGTGATTGACGCCGACGGCACGCCGGAGCGCAAAGATGTTCCCACGAAGCCGGCGCTCCGCATCGGCGATTTGCCGGCCGGCGAGCGGCCGCGCGAGCGATTCCTGCAGGTCGGCCCGGCGGGGACATCGCAGCGCGAACTTCTGGCGATTCTGCTGCGCACCGGCAGTGGAACGAGCAATGCGCTGGAGCTGGCCGACGCGCTGCTGGCGCGTTTCGGCGGGCTGGCGGGCCTGGCGCGCGCACCGATGGCTGAGCTGACGGCAGTGCGCGGCATCGGGCCGGTCAAGGCGATGGAGATTCGTGCGGCCCTCGAGCTCGGCCGGCGGGCGGCGTCGGCGATTCCGGAAGAGCGGCCGCAGATTCGCACGCCGGCAGACGCGGCGCAGGTAGTGATGTACGACATGAGCGTGCTCGAGCAGGAAGAAGTGCGCACCCTGCTGATGGACACGCGCAATCGCGTGCTGGCGACGTCGACAGTATGCCGCGGGTCACTGAATTCCGCCGCGCTGCGCATGGCCGAGGTGTTCAAGGAAGCCATACGAGCCAATGCGGCGGCGATGATTCTCGTGCACAACCATCCGAGCGGAGACCCGAGCCCGTCGCAGGACGACGTGCACGTGACGCGCGAGCTATTGAAAGCGGGCAAGCTGCTGGAGATCGACGTGCTCGATCATTTGATCATCGGACACAACCGGTTCGTCAGCATGAAGGAACGGGGCATGATGGGATGAAGATGGGATGAAGCGATAGGCAGCGATAGGCGAGGTGGAAAACGAACCACGCCCGACGAGAGTGCGTCGGGCGTAGTGCGCGGCGGTGTGAGCGCCGGGTTAGGCGTTGAGCGACGAGCGCAGGGCAGTGACCTTGCTCGAGACGCTGCCATCGACGACTTTGTCGCCGATGCGCACGATGAGACCGCCGAGAATCGACGGATCGACTTCGAAGTCGGCATTCGCGACGCCGAGTTCGGTCTTGACACGATTCTGCTCGCGGCTGTTGAGCGGCAGAGCGCTGACGACGACCACATTGGCGCCTTCGACCGAAGAGATGCCTTCCGGAACCTTCGCGAAGAAGTCGTTGATGATCGCCTTCTGGCGGCTCTCGGTGAGCGACTCGCCGACCAGTTTGTTCGTCGCCGCCATGACGAGAGCGACGATCTGGTTGCGCGAATCAGCCAGCAGCTGATTGCGCTCATTGAGCGCGTCAGCGCGAGCGACTTCCTTGATGCGCTCAGCTTCCGTCGACGCCTCGGCGCGCACGCGCTGCGCATCGGCCTGAGCGGCGGCGATCACTTCAGCGCGCGCCTTGACGGCATCGGCTTCCGCCTGCGTGAGGCGGGCCTGATAGTCCTTCTCGACGTTGGCGAGGCGTTCATCGGCCTTGCGAGCGTTGTCCAGGCTCTCATCGATGCGCTTGCGGCGCGCCTCGAGGCTGCCCAACACCGGCTTGATCACGAGCCCGTTCAGGAACACGAGCAGGAAGATGAAGTTGACGATCTGCGCGAGGATCAACGCAGTGTTGATGCCGAGGTTGCCGGCCGGATTGCCAGCTCCACCTTCGGCCGCCACGCGCGAAACTGCGTGAACGATAGCCAGAATTTCCACGATATGCCTCCGCGTTGATTTAGATCGCGAACAAGAGCAAGAACGCGATGACCAGCGCGAAGATGGCCAGCGATTCAGCGAACGCGATGACCAGAATCATGTACGTCTGAAGCGTCGACGTCACTTCCGGGTTGCGGCCGATCGAGATCAGCGCGCCGAGACCCGAGAGACCGATGCCGATGCCCGGGCCGATCATTCCCGTGCCGCCCGCGATGCCCGCGCCGATCAGCTTACCCAATTCCTTTGCTGCTTCTGCATCCATTTTGTTTCAACTCCCTCAACTAGCTTTGTTTGGCGTGTACGTTGGATCGAATCGTCGCATTCACGTGCCGATGCCGGCGCCGAAGCGCCGGCTGTGCGGCTAGTGGTGCGCTTCCTCACCGCCGCCGTGGTGCGATTCGACCGCGAGCGACGTGAACACCGTAATCAACATCAGGAACACGAATGCCTGAATGACCGCGACGCCGAATTCCAGCGCGACGAACACCGTCGGCAGGAACATCGGAATCAGGAAGGACATCACGAACACCAGAATGGTTCCGGCGAACATGTTGCCGAATAGACGGAAGGCAAACGACAAGATGCGGATGAACTCCGACAGCAGCTCGAGGAAGCCGACGACGAAGCTGATGTAGCCGATGAAGCCCTTCATCATGCCGCCCTTGCGCAGATTGCCGAAGTCCAGGAACTTCTGGAAGTAGTGCACCCCATTCGCGCGGATGCCCTGAATTTCAATGAACAGGAAGGCGACCAGCGCCAGCGCGATCGTCGTGCTCAGGTCGGACGTCGGGCGGCGCAGGAAGGGCACCACGATGAAGCCGGCGTCGGCCGAAGCCTCAGCGCCCGCCACAGTCGCCACCTTGCTGCTGCCGGCCGAGTGCGACATCTGGCACTCCGGATCCGTCATGCGATAGCCGGTGATGAAGCTCACGCTGCCCGAAGTGTGCACGCAGTAGCCCTTCCCAGCATGCGGCGGCTCGATCACACCGATCGCCTCATGGCCCGGCACCAGTTCGAAGAAGCCGGAAATCAGGATGAACACGAACGACGTGATGGCGATCGGCAGCACCTGCTTGGCGCGCGCGCCGAGCGTCGGCACCATGTAGTTCTTGTACAGGTACTCGATGAACGATTCCCAGGCGCGGCCGAGGAAGTTCTTGGCGTTCGCCCCGTTCGCCTGGATCGCCTTGCCGCCGATCACCGCGATGACGATGATCACCAGATCGATGATGATCGTAGTGAAGAGCGTGTTGTAGAGACCGAACGGCTTGCCGCTCAGCGGATCGACGATGCTCGACGTCCAGGGCGGAATGATTTCAGCCGGAACCGAGATGGCCGGAATGAACGTCTTGAATTTCACGCCGAACAGCTCTACTCCCGAGCTCAGCAGCGTGCCGAAATAGCACGCAGCCAGAATCACGACGAGCCAGAATACTTGTCTTGGTTTTGGTGCCATAGTTCTCTACAGTTCTTTACTCGTTAGTCCAGTAACTGCACACGCAGTTCGCTACACGTCGTCACTTCGGCCTCGCAGTGCAGTCACACACTACTCTTGCGACTGCTCATGCTGCCGGCGCTCGGCGTATTCGAGATACGCTTCGCGCGCCTTCTTCACTGTGCGCATCGCCGTTACGAACGTCAGCACTCCGGCCGCGATCGCACCACCGATGCCCAGCGCCAGCGTCAGCGCCGGCTTGCTTCCCCACTGTCTGTCGAGGTAGATTCCAGCGAACACGCCGCCGAGAATCAGCACTCCGTTAATCAGCGCCACCTGCACCACCATCGCGCCGATTACCGTCGGCGGGAAGGCGTTCTTGAAGATCACCAGCGGATGATCCGTATTGCGGGTGCGCATAAAACCGGGCCGATTCTAACATGACGACGGGTTGTTCCATCGCCCTGTTTCTCCGGCCTTTCTCCTCGTTTCGTCTTATTTCGCCTTATTTCGCCAGCATTGCCACGACCTGACCGGAAGTCAGGAACGCGCGCGCGGCATTCATCGCGATATCGAACAACGGGCCGGAGAGCAGCGTCGTCGCCAGCACGCCGACGCCCGTCACTACCGCCGTCACCACCGTCGCGCCGGGCACATACATCGGACGCGCATCGCCTTCCGCGCGATCGACGAACATGGCCTTCACCACGCCCAGGTAGTACATCAGCGAAACCAGAACCATCAGCACGCCGACCACCACCATGACGAGGAAGAACACGTCCGCCGTCTGCTGATACACGCCGACGGCGCTGCGGAACAAGAACAGCTTGCCGACGAAGCCGACCATCGGCGGAGCTCCCAGCAGGCTGAGCATCGCCGCCGTCATGGCCAACGCCGTATACGGCGAACGCCGCGCCAGGCCGGCGAAGTCCTTGAAGTCGTCGCCGCCGGTCTTCTGCGCCACCACGCCGACCACGGTGAACGCCCCGATGTTGGTCACCATGTATGTCGCCAGATAGAACAGCACCGCAGCCAGCGCCTGCTCACGCTGCTCGGCCGACTGGCTGGCCGCGAAGGCGGCCACGCCCATCAGCACGTAGCCGGCCTGCGCCACGCTCGAGTACGCCAGCATGCGCTTGACGTTCTTCTGCATCAGCGCCGAGAGGCTGCCGACCAGCAGCGTCAGCACTGCGAACGGGCGCAGCAGGCTGACCCAGGCGAGCGCCGCCACCGATTCGTTCGGCGGCAGGGTGTAATACAGGAAGCGCAGCAGGATGGCGAAGCCGGCCGCCTTCGACGCCGTGCTGATGAAGCCGGCGATCGGCGTCGGCGCGCCCTGATAGACGTCCGGCGCCCAGAAGTGGAACGGCACGGCGCTGGTCTTGAAGGCGAAGCCCACCAGCACGAGCAGGCCGGCGAAGAGCGTCGGCGTGCGCAGTTCGGGGGCCGACAGCACCTGCGCCAGGTCTTCGTAGCGCGTCAGGCCGCCGCTCAGGCCGAACATCAGGCTGAGGCCGTAGAGCATCACCGTCGACGCCACCGCGCCGAAGACGAAATACTTGAGGCCGGCCTCGGCGCTGAGCTTGCTGCCGCGCATGATGCCGGCCAGCAGATACAGCGCGATGCTGGCCGTCTCGGTGGCCAGATACAGCATGATGATGTCGTTGGACGCGGCCATCAGGCTCATCGCCATGGACGCCAGCACCACCAGCGCGAAATACTCGCCGCCGGCCTTGGCCGGGCGAAAGTCAATCGACGCGATGCACGTCAGCGCGCCGCCGACGGTGAACACCACGCGGAACGCCCACGTCCACATATCGGCGCGAATCATGCCGCCGAACGCTTCACGCGCAGCAAAATCGCCCGGACGCAGCAGCCATGTCACGGCCAGGATGCCGATCATGCCAAGGCCGGCCATCCAGCCGAGCGCCGAGCGCTTGATCGCACCCTTCGACGCCAGGTCGACCACCAGCACCGCACTGCCCCACAGCACGATCAGAATTTCCGGCACGATGTGCGCGAAATCGGCGAAGCCGTTCAGAGTTTCGGTAAAACCACCCATGGATTCCTCTTCGTCGGCCGAATCAGCCGGCGCCCACCAACGTCTGCATGATCGACTGCACGCCCGACTGCACCACACCCATCACGGTGTTCGGCATCGTGCCCACGATCAGCAGAATCGCGCACATGAATATGATGGCGAATTTCTCCAGCGCGTCGAGCCGCGGCAGCTCCTGCAGATGCGGATGCTGCGGCTCGCTGAAGTAGATTCGCCCGGCGACTCGCAGCGTCCACGCCGCGTTGATCACGATCGAAATGACCGCCACCACGGCGACCACGGCGAACTGCAGGTTGAGTGAACCCGGATTGATCACGCTCGTCGTCGACGCCGCCTGCCACAGACCCATGAAAATCTGAATTTCAGCGATGAACCCCGGCAGGCCCGGCATGCCCATCAGCGCCAGCGCGCCCATCACCCAGCCGAACGCCGCCAGCGGCATCACCTTCGCCAGGCCGCTCAGATCGTTCACGTCGCGCAGATGCGCCCGCTCGTAGATCATGCCGACCAGCGAGAACATCAGGCCGGTCATCACGCCGCCCGCGAACAGCTCGATGCCGGCGCCGTTCAGGCCATACTGATTCATCGCCGCCAGGCCGAGCAGCACCAGGCCGAGGTGGCTGACGGACGAGAACCCGATGATGTACTTCAGATCGGTCTGCTTGTAGGCGATGGCCGCCGCATAGATCAGGCCGGCCACACAGAAGATGACCAGGATCGGCATCCACATCTTGGCGCCTTCGGGCAGCAGCTGAATGCCGAAGCGCAGGCCGGCATAAGCGCCGGTCGCCTTCAGCACGCCGCCGTGCAGCATCGACACCGCCGTCGGCGCCGCGGCGTAGCCGTCGGGCGACCAGTTGTGCAGCGGGAAGATGCTCGCCAGCACCGCGAAGCCGATGAACACCACCGGGAACCACGTCTGCTGGAAGGCCACGCTGTTCTCCAGTGCCGCCACGTTCTTCTGCAGCTCGAGCAGGTTGAACGTCGCTGCGCCGGTCTCGGGGTTCACCGCGGTGAAATACACCACCAGGATGCCGACGATCGAAATCAACGATCCGAGGAACAGGTAAATCGTCAGCTTCATCGCGGCATATTCGCGATTCTTGCTGCCCCAGCCCGCCACGAGCACGTACACCGGGAAGAGCACGAGCTCGTAGAAGATCAGCATCAGGAAGATGTCCAGCGACATGAACGCGCCGAACACGCCGGCCACCAGCGCCAGCAGGAACGAGAAGTACTCGCGCGGCCGATCGTTCTGCTTCCACGACACCAGCACCGCGGCGAAGCCGACCACGGCCGTCAGCAGCAGCTGGGGAGCCGAGAAGCCGTCCACCGCCATGTGATACGAGATGCCGAGCGACGGAATCCAGCTCGACTGCTCGACGAACTGGTAGCCGCCCAGCACGCGGTCGTAGCCGAACGTCACCAGCGCGGACAGCACGAGCGAAACTGCCAGTGAGGCGGCCGCCGTCGTCTTGATCGCCGCCGCTTCCGCGCGCGGGATCAGCAGGATCACGGCCGTGCCGATCGCCGGCGCCAGCATGATCAGGGTCAGGATGGGAAGGTTCATGGTTGTTGCCTTATTTCAGAAGACCCGAAATCCCTACGTTGATCAGGTTCAACACGATCGAGGGCAGCACGCCCAGTGCCAGCATGGCCACCATCAGCGGCGCCACGCCCAGAATCTCGATGCGGTTGATGTCCGGCAGCGGATGCGCCTTCCATTCATGGCCGATCGGGCCGTGCAGCAGCTTCTGGATGCTCTTGAGCACGTAAATGCCGGTCACCAGCAGGCCGGCCATCGAGATCACCGTCAGCGTGGTGTAGATCGTCCACCCGCCCTCCGGGCTGGCGTGGAACGCACCGCGCGTGACCATGAATTCGCTCACGAAGCCGGCCAGGCCGGGCAAACCGACCGAACCCATGGCGCAGAAGATGACGATCGCGCCGTACTTCGGCATGATCGTCCACAGGCCGCCGTAGCGGGCCAGGTCGCGCGTGTGCGCACGTTCATAGACGACGCCGACCATGGCGAACATCGCCGCGCTGGACAGGCCGTGCGTGATCATCTGCAGCAGCGCGCCGTTGCCGGCGATCACCGCGTCGGTCTTCGAGATGAATGCCGCACCGCCGCCGGCTGCCGCCGCCACCGCGATGCCCATCGCCACGAAGCCCATGTGGTTGATCGACGAGTACGCCACCAGCTTCTTGAAGTCCGTCTGTCCCCACGCCGCGAATGCGCCGATCACGATGCTGAGCATCGCCAGGGCGCCGAGCACCGGCGCGTACTGCGCCGCCGCGTCCGGGAACAGCGGCAGCACCAGCCGCAGGAAGCCGTAGCCGCCCAGCTTCAGCAGGATGCCGGCCAGCATCATCGAGCCGCCCGTCGGCGCCTCGGTGTGCGCATCCGGCAGCCATGTGTGCAGCGGCCAGATCGGAACCTTCAGCGCGAACGCCACGGCGAACGCGATGAACGCCACCGACTTCCACACGTTCGGGTCGGCGAACAGCACGTTCACCGTATTGTTCCCGACGAACGGTCGGCCGGCCTCCGAAATCAGATATTCCAGATCGAAGCTGCCGGACGCCAGGCCGATCACCTGAATCGCCAGCAGCATGCCCAGGCTCGCCGCCATCGTATAGAGCATGAACTTCAGCGAAGCGTAGCGCCGGTTGGCGCCGCCCCACTGGCTGATCAGGAAGTACATCGGCACCAGGCTGATCTCGTAGAACACGAAGAACAGGATCAGGTCCAGCGAAGCGAACACGCCCAGCGTCGCCATCTCCAGCAGGAAGAAGAGCGCGAAGTACATCTTCACGTTCTTTTCCACGTGGAATGAAATCAGCATCGCCAGCGGCGTCAGGAACGTCGTCAGCGCAATCAGCGGAATGCTGATGCCATCGACGCCGAGCTTGTAGCTGGCGTTGACCTGCGGGAACCACACCGCCGACTCGATGAACTGGAAGTGGCCGGCCGCCATGTCGTAGCCCGCCCACAGCACCACCGCCGCGCCCAGCACCAGCGTGCTGAACAGCACCGAGCCCCAGCGAATCAGGTTGACCTGCTTCGCCGGCGTGAGCAGCACCAGAACCATGCCGACCAGCGGCAGGAAGGTGATGACCGAAAGGATGTTTGGAATCATGTCTGTGTGCCTCTCCGTCCGCCGACTACGCGAATACCAGCACGAACGCCACCACGATGACGACGATCATGGCCAGACCCGAGATCAGATAGGCCTGAATCTGGCCGGTCTGCAGCTCGCGTCCCATCTCGCCCGCCCCCTTGAACACGCTGCCGACCCAGTCCGAAAACCCGGTCACCACCGTCTTGTCGAAGGTCTTGAAGCCGCCGGCCAGCGCCCCGCCGGCGCGATACACGCCTTCGAGCACCTTGTCCAGCACGCCCTTGTCCACCGCCGCCGCATAGCGATCGGCCACCCACTGCATCGGCGCGATGAAAATCGCGCGATACAGCTCGTCCCACATCCAGCGCCGGTTCAGGAAGGTGAACAGGCCGCCCATCTTCTCGACTACGTCGACCTGGCCGGCCTTCATCGGGCTGCGGCCGTACACCAGCCAGCCCAGTCCGAGGCCGCCCAGCGCCACGATCAGCGAGAACGCCACCGGAACCGGATTGAACGGGATCGCCTCCGGCTTATCCAGCAGCTGGCTGCCGAGGAAGTGCTTGAGCCAGTACGACCCTTCCCCCATGATCGCGCCGAAGACCGGGAAGTCGTTCGGGATGTTGATGAAGCCGATGAACAGCGCAAACACCGACAGCACGATCAGCGGGATCGTCATCGCCGGCGGATTTTCACTGGCGTGCGCCGCCGCATCCGTGCGCGGCTCGCCGAGGAACGTCATCGCGATCTGCCGCATCGTGTAGAACGCGGTCATGAACGCCGACAGCGCCAGCGTAACGAAGACGATCTGCCCGAGCAGGTCGCCGTGCACGAAGCCGTGGCTCCACGCGTCGGCGAAGATTTCGTCCTTGCTCCAGAAGCCGGCCGTGATGAACGGGAAGCCGGCCAGCGCCAGGCCGCCGATCAGGAAGGTCACGAACGTGACCGGCATGCGCTTGGCGAGCCCGCCCATGTTGCGCATGTCCTGCGGATCGAACGCCGGGCCGTGATCGTCGTGGCCGTGGCCGTGATGCTCGTCGTGGCCGTGATCGTCATGATGATCGCCGTGGCCATGGCCGTAGTCCACGCCGGGCAGCGGCGGAGCGTACGTCTTGGCCGGGTCGCCATGGTGATGATGACCGGTGACGTGCTGGTGGCCGTGCTCGACGCCGTGAATCACCGAGCCGGAGCCCAGGAACAGCAGCGCCTTGAAGAATGCGTGCGTGAGCAGGTGAAACGCCGCGGCGATGTAGGCGCCGATGCCGATGGCCGCCACCATGAAGCCGAGCTGCGAAATGGTCGAGAAGGCCAGCACGCGCTTGACGTCGTACTGCGCCACCGCGATCGTCGCGCCCATAAATGCGGTGATCGCACCGATCACGCCGACGATCATCATCGCCGTGTTCACCGTGTGCGCCGCCTCGTCGTGCCCGCCGTGGCCCATGCCGGCCGCGACCGAAAGAAGCGGGAAGAAGCGCAGCGTCATGAAGATGCCGGCCGACACCATCGTGGCGGCGTGGATCATCGCCGACACCGGCGTCGGACCTTCCATCGCGTCGGGCAGCCACACGTGCAGCGGCCACTGCGCGCTCTTGCCGACCGTGCCGCCGAAGATCAGCAGCCCGATCAGCCCGGCGGCCGACAGCCCGATCACCGAAGCGGCGTGCGCTCCGTCTGCACCGTGCGCCGCCGCGCCGAATCCGAGCACCGCCGGCGTCGAGGAGAGCATCTTCAGCACTTCCTCGCTGCGCAGAATCTCGTTGAAATTCAGCGTGCCGGTCATGGCATACAGATACACCATGCCCAGAATCAGCAGCATGTCGCCGACGCGCGTGGTCATGAATGCCTTGACCGCCGCCTTGTAGGCCGATTCCTTATAGTAGAAGAAGCCGATCAGCGAGTAGGAGCAGAAGCCCATCAGCTCCCAGAACACGAAGAGCGTCAGCAGGTTGTCGCTGACCACCAGCCCCATCATCGAGCCGGCGAACAGGCTCAGGTAGGCGAAGAAACGCGTGTAGCGCGTCTCGTGCGCCATGTAGTTGGTGCTGTAGAGGAAGATCAGCGTGGCCGCCAGCGGCACCATGAAGAGGAAGGTGGCGCTGAGCGGGTCGACCACTACGCCGATTTTCAGCGTCGTGGCGCCGGTGGCCAGCCAGTCGAACTGGCTGCCGATCGGATGTTTGCCGAGTTCGTGATCCTGCCAGACGGAGAAGAACACGACGAGCGACATCAGCCACGAAAGCACCATGCCGCCGAGGGCGACGGCCGTGGTGGCGGAGCGGCTGCGGTTCGTGAACAGCGCGATCAGGCCGAACGCGAGGATCGGCGGCAGCGGGATCAGCCACAAGAGCGTGGCGACCAGCGGGTTGGAGGTTGCTGCTTCTGCAAACATCATGTTCTCAGAACTTCATTTGGTCGAGCTTCTCCGGATCGACGCTCTTGGTATTGCGGTAGACCGAAATGATCAGCGCCAGGCCGACAGCCGCCTCGGCGGCGGCCACGACGAAGACGAACGCCACGAAGGCGAGCGCCGCCGGCGTATCCGGCCGGATGTAGCGCCAAAACGCGATCAGGTTGATGTTGACGGCGTTGAGCATCAGCTCCACACCCATCAACATGGCGATGGCGTTCTTGCGAGCGAGCACGCCATACAAGCCGATGCAGAACAGGCCTGCCGCCACGACGAGATAAAAGTGCAGCGGAATGCCGTTGAGAATTCCTTGTTCCATGATTCGCCTTTCACAGACGATCATGCGGGGCGATGCCCCGCACGATCAATGATGATCCGCCGCCGCAGCCGGCGCCCCAGCGCCGGTGCCGCCGCTCGCCAACGCCTCCTCGCGCCGCTGCTCTTCGGCCGCTTCCGCCGCCAGGGCGGCGCGCTCCGCCTGCACTTCGGCCGGCCGCCGCTCACGTGCGATCTGCACGGCACCCGCCAGCGCGATATCGAGGAGCACCGCAGACAACAGGAACGGCAGCAGATACCCGCCGACGTCCACCAGAGACATACCGAACTGCTCGATGTACGCATCCGTGATCGTCGTGATCGAGGTGAACTGCCATGGAATCGCGCCGATGACGCGCTCCGACGTCGTCGGCAGCACCTGCACCGTCAGCATGGCCGGGCCGACGATGGCGACGATCGCCACGAACAGCACCGCCGACACGACCGCGGCCAGCGGCGCCTGCGTGCCCATGCGCGGCATCGCCACCATGCCGCGCGTCAGCATCACGGCGAAGATGAACAGGATCGAAATCGCGCCGATGTACACCAGCACCTGCGCCACCGCGAAGAATCCCGATTCCAGCAGCACGTACAGGCCGGCCACCCCGAAGAACGAGAGGATCAGCATCAGCGCCGCGTGAAACAGGTTGCGCGTGGTGACGACGAACAGGGCGCTGCCGAGCACCACGACGCTCAACAGCAGAAAGATCACCGATTGCAGGGTAATGATCATGGTTAGTGCGCGCCTCCCGCGCTGGCCGCCACCGCGGCGCGATTGGCTTCGCGACGCGCTTCCACCAGCGCATCGACTTCATCGCGCTGGCGGCGGGTGCGCCGCGCGGCCGTGCTCAGGCCGACCAGGAACGGGATCAGCGTGGTGACCGCCGTGGCGAACGCCTGCACCGCCGGCGTCACCCACGGCATCGCCGGATTGCCCGGCTGGAAGATCTTCGCCACCAGCAGCACGATGATCAGGTTCAGCGCCGAAATCGGCACGAAGAACTTCCAGTTCATCGTGTGCATCTGGTCCACGCGAATGCGCGGCAGCGTGCCGCGCAGCCACATCAGAATCGTGAACACCGCCGCCGCCTTGATCAGCAGCCAGATGTACGGCGGGAAGAGCGGGCCGTTGTAGCCGCCCAGGAACAGCGTGGCGAACATGAACGACACCGCCAGCGCATTGACGTACTCACCCAGGAAGAACAGCGCGAACTTCATGCCGCTGTACTCGACGTGGAAGCCAGCCACGATTTCGGATTCGGCCTCCAGCAGGTCGAACGGCGAACGCGCCGTCTCGGCGATGCCGCTGATCAGGAAGATCAGCGCCGAAACCGGGAAATACAGCGCGAACGGCAGCCCCGGGTTGCCGTTCAGCGTGCTCTGAAATTCGACGATGTCGACCAGGCTCAGCGACCCGGCGATCATCACCACCGGAATCAGGTTCAACAGCATCGGCACTTCGTAGCCGATCAGCTGCGCCACCGTGCGGAAGGCGCCCAGCAGCGCATACTTGTTGTTGCTGCCCCAGCCCGCCATCAGAATCGCCACCACCGAGCCCGAACCGATGGCGATGGTGTAGACCACGCCGACGTTCAGGTCGGTGCCGACTACGCCCGGCGCCAGCGGAAGCACCGCATACGCCGCCAGCGCCGTCGTAGCGATCACCAGCGGGGCGATGTTGTAGACCCAGCGGTCGGCCGCAGCCGGCGTGGTGTCTTCCTTGGTGAACATCTTGATGCCGTCTGCGATCGGCACCAGCAGACCGAACGGACCGGCCTGGTTCGGGCCGATGCGGTCCTGAATGCGCGCCACGATCTTGCGCTCGGCATACGTCAGTCCCATGAACGACAACGCCGCGAACGTGCACAGAATGATCGCCGCCAGCCCCATCGTGAGCAGATCGGTCACCAGCACGTTGCCGATCAGCCCGAGCACCAGGCTGTAGATCCAGTCGCCGAGGATCTTGAGAAGGTTGTTGATGACGTTTAGAACATCCATAACAGCGTTACTTCCACTCCAGCACGCCCTTGCGCCAGGCGAACAACAAGGCGGCCAGCAGGATGACCACGAAAATCACCGCCTGCACCGTCGCAAACATGCTCAGCGCACCGAACGCCACCGCGATGGGGAACAGCAGAATCACTTCGACGTCGAACAACACGAAGACCAGCGCAAAAATGTAGTACTGCGAACGGAACTGCACCCACGTGTCGCCGACCGTCTCCATGCCGCACTCATACGTGCTCAGCTTTTCCTTGTTCGGCTTCTTCGGCCGCAGCAGAGAGGCCGCGATCAGCGTCACCCCCATGAGCAGAAACGCCGTGACGAGCATCACCCCGACGAATCCGAAATCCGTACGCACCGCGATCTCCATACGTTCACCTCGAAAAAATAGTCACGATTCGACGCTTTTGCCCGCTCAATCCGTGAATCAAGCCATCCCTCCCCCGTCGTCGCCGACGCAGGAAGAAGATGGCTTGATTCGCGTAACAAAGGGACGAAGCGTATGCAGCCACCCGGCCCATGAAAGCCGGGTGATTATAGCCCGCGCGTTTTACAAGCGTCAAGCATTACGTACGGCATGCACTTCCGCGCGGAGTGTCACCGCCGGGACAGCGATGCCCCCGCCAGCCCGCCCAGCCAGCCGAACAAACCAGCCAGAAGCAGGTAACCGAAGACATAACTCCACTCCCCGGCGGCAAAATACTCCACCCCAGGCTGAATATTGAACTGCTGCAGCTGCTCCAACTCGCCCGGCGACATCGCCGCCAGGCGCCGCGCTGCTTCCGCTGCATCCAGTCGCGCCCACCGCAACACCGCCGCGACGGCGAACGGCGCAGCGAACCCCAGCGCCGCCCACAGGCCGCCGGTAACGCCGCCCGACGTTCGTTCACCATCGTCCACAGCGGCAGCAGCTACCGCCGCTGCCCGTCCCCCGGCCACCGCCACACCTGCCGTCAGCACGCAGTTCAACGCCAGAAAATCGCCGCTCGTCACCGCCATCAGCGTGCCGATCGCCGCCGCCGCCGCCGCCGTCAACATCCCCGCACGCCCCGCCGCACGGCGCGCTGCATTCTCACTCTCCGTTCTTGTCTTCTTCACGGCACGTATCCTAATACCGGGAGCGACAAAATTCGAGTGGAGTCCGCGAATCACGGCATCGCGGCATCGCGTTATCCACAATCGACATGCTACAATCGCGCGCGCATGTCCGGCCTTGCACAGCGGTTCCGGCAGGCCCGCGAGGCTGGCAATGTCTCGATCGATCAGGCGGCGCGCACCACTCGCATCAAGACACGCTACCTGCTCGCCATCGAAGACGGAGATTTTGCCCAGCTTCCCGATGGTCCGGCCGGCCGAGGTTTCATCAAAAATTACGCTCGCTTCCTTGGAATCGACCAGGAAGACGCTCTGCTGCAATTCGAAGCTGAGTTCGGTGTCCCCATCATCCAACTGCGCGAAGAGGTTCCCCCTCTGCCTGAACGCGTCCCGATGCAGTCGGCCTATACGCGCGTTGCGCAGCCGGAGCTCGTCTGGAAAGGCAATCTGCCCGACCCGGACACGGTCGCCCTCGACGACGAAGAGTTGGAAAGCACCACCGGAACCGGCGTCACCGTCCCCGAAATCAGCGGCATCGACGGCTCCAGCGGCAGGGCCGTCGTCGTGCGCCCCGCTCCGCGCCTGCGCGCCGAAAAATCGACGTTTCGCCTGGGCGGGCGCAAACCCGCCATCCAGAACAAACGCAGCAGCCAGACGGGCAGGCCGCGCGGCTACCGCATCGACAAATCGATCTTCCCCGAGCGCTCTCCGCTCATGCCGATCCTCGGCGGCGTCGCCGCCCTGGCCCTCGTCGCTGTCATCGCGTTCGTCGCCGTCCCCGCCATCGACGAGGCCGGCTGGTTCGCCCCCACCCCCGCTGCCACACCCAATCCGGACGCCACGCCCAATCCGGACGGCACGCCGGACTCGGCGGCCACCCCCACGGTCGCCGGCGGCTTCGTCGCACCGCGCATCACCATCATCGCCCCCGCCGCGTCCGTCGGCGGAGAGGCCGCGGCCACGCCCGATCCCAACGCGCCGCGCACCGAAACCATCCAGGTTCCCGCTGCACCAGACGGCGGCTTCCAACTCACCCTCGACGCCCGCGAACAGGTCTTCATCAAGGTCATCATCGACGGCAGCCTGGTCTACCAGGGCGTCTCCAGCGTCGGCCGCAATCCCACCTGGACCGCCGGGCGCTCCGTCATCATCGAAACCGGCAACGCCGGCGCCTTCGACGTCATCGTCAATGGCGACCGCCGCGGCCCGCCCGGAGCCACGGACGAACGCGTGCGCGTGACGTACTCCCTCTAAAAGTAGAGAGTCAGAGTAGAAAGTCAGAGTAGATGGCGTGATCGAATGAGCATTCTTTACTCTTACTCTCTACTCTGACTCTCTACTCCGCCCCCCCATGCGCCGCCTCCCGCTCTTCCTCGTCATGCTGTCGTCGGTGCTCTGGGGTACGGTCGGCGTGAGCTCACGCCTGATGACGGACATCGCGCCGGTGCACCCGTTCGCCGTCGGTTTTTACCGGCTGACATTTTCCGTGCCGGTGCTGGCCGTCGCCGGGGTGGTTCTGCTCCGCCGGGCGATGTGGGCGGTCGATCGGCGCGATCTGCTCGGCATGGCCGGCATCGGCGCGATGATGGCGCTGTATCAGGTGTGCTATTTCGCCTCGATCGTGCGCGTCGGCGTGTCGGTCGCCACGCTCGTCACGTTGTGCTCCGCGCCGGTCATCACCGCCGCGCTCACGGCGATCCTGCAGCGGAAACCGCCGAGTCGGCGCGTGCTCGGCGCGCTGGCGCTCGCCCTGCTCGGCACCGCTCTGCTCATCGAATGGCAGCCGGCGGAAGGCAGCGCAGCATCGACGCTGGCAGGCGTCGCCCTCGCGCTCGGCTCGGCCTCCGGCTACGCCGTCGTCACCATCCTCAGCCAGGGCCTGACGCAGCGCCGCCACCCGCTGCAGATCACCGCCATCGGCTTCGCCTGCGGCGCCGCCGCGCTGCTGGCCATCGCCCTCGGCACCGGCACGCTCACCGCTGCGTTCCCCGCCACCGGCTGGGCCATCCTCCTTTATATGGGCGTCATCCCGACCGCCCTGGCCTACGTGCTCTTCGTCGCCGGCATGCGCGGCACATCGCCCACCGTCGCCACCATCGCCACCCTCCTCGAACCGCTCACCGCCACCCTGCTCGCCACATTTCTCTTCGGCGAACGCCTCAGCTCGCAGGCGCTCCTCGGCGCCGCACTGCTCGTCGCGACGATGGGGATGCTGCTGCAGCAGGGGAAAAGTGATAGTCGGTAGTGATAGTCGGTAGTGATAGTCGGTAGTGATTCGCAGATGCCCCCACTATCACTGCCGACTATCCACTATCACTCTCCCATTCCCCCTCACTTGCCTACCCCGACTGATCGCCGCACAATCCACGGCATGATCACCCCTGAGCTCCTCGCCGACTACGCCTGTGCCTGCGGTGAAAACCCGCTCTGGCACCCCACCGAAAAGAAACTGTACTGGCTCGACATCATGCAGCCGCGCATGTTCCGCTACGACCCGGCCACCGGCGCGCACGAACAGTTCTACGCCGGCCGCACCATCGGCGGCTTCACCTTCCAGGCCGACGGCTCCATGCTCGCCTTCATGGACCGCGGCACGATCGCCGTCATGCGCGACGGGAAAATTGAGCGCGTCGTCGTCGACGAAATCCCCGCCGAGCGCCGGTCGCGCTTCAACGACGTCTTCGCCGACACCCGCGGCCGCGTCTTCTGCGGCACCATGCCCAGCCCCGACGGCCCCGGCCGCCTCTACCGCCTCGACCTCGACGGATCGCTCACCGTGGTCGTCGAAGACGTGCTCTGCTCGAACGGCATGGGCTTCACCCCCGACCGCAAGCACCTCTACTACACCGACTCGGAGCGCTACCAGATTTATCTTTATGACTACGACGAGGCCACCGGCAGCCTCAGCAACCGCCGCCTCTTCGTCGAACATGCCCCCGAACTCGGGCTGCCCGACGGCATGACCGTCGACGCCGACGGCTTCGTCTGGTCCGCCCACTGGGACGGCAACGCGCTGTACCGCTACGACACGGCCGGCCGCGAAGTCATGAAGATCCCGTTCCCGGTGCGCAAGGTCTCGTCGGTGATTTTCGGCGGCGACGACCTGACCGACATGTACGTCACCACCGCCGGCGGCGACCAGAAGGCCACCGACGGCGAACACGCCGGCGCCCTGTATCGCCTGCGCATCCCCGGCGTGCGCGGCACGCCCGAATACTTTTCACGCATCGGACTCTAGCACCATGTCCAACCAACACCTCGTCACCCCGCGTTACCGCGATCTCTCCGACGCCGACCTGCAGCCGTGGGTCGATCAATTCCACCGCGACGGCTACTTGTTCCTGCCCGACTACCTGACGCCGGAATTCGCCGCCGAACTCAAGGACGACCTCGACAAGGCGCTGAACGACCCGACGAACCGCCAGACCTACCTCGGCGAGCCCGACGACGACGCCTTGGTTCGCATCCGCGTGCGGCTCTTCGAAATGAGCAACGCCAACCTGCGCCTGTTCGACCTCGACCCGATCGCCCGCCTCGCCGAGCTGATCATCGCCCCGAACTGTCACGTCATTCACAATAACTCGTTCACCACGAAGTTCGGCGGCGGCATCTCGACGTGGCACCAGGACGACCCGCCGCACTATCTCGTCACCCACGGCGAGCCGCCCACCAACGTGCGCCTGCCGGTGCTGTTCTTCACCGCGAATTTCTACCTGACCGACGTGACCGAGCGCGCCGTCGGCGGAACCGAGTGCATCCCGCGTTCGCACCTGTTCGGCCGCCCGGTGCCGAAAGTCATGCCGCCCGAGATGGAGGCGCAGGTCGATCCGTGCCTGGGCAAGGCCGGCAGCGTGGTGCTGTTCAACAATCAGGTCTGGCACCGCGGCGGGCCGAACACCAGCGACCAGACGCGCTACATCACGCAGGTCACCTACGGCCGGCGCTCGATCAACACGATGTACTACCCGTTCATGAATTACGTGATGCCGGAACACGTCTACAAGGACGCCGACGACCGCCTGCGACGGCTGCTCGGCTTCCTGGAGCATGGGGCGTACGGGTAGGCGAAAGCGCTATACAGCCGTCACCCGCGGGATGCAGCGCCGAGCACCAGCACGTCCAGATCGGCATACTGTCGAAACCCACGGTCGAAGGTGACCAACTGCATCCCACTCGAAGCGGCAAACGCCGCGAGATACGCGTCCTGCCAAAGTTTGGGAGCCGGCGTTGCACTACGCATCATGCGACGCAGCGCCGGCTCCAGTTCTCTAGGCTCACGCTGAAAAAGAAAGCGGTCGTCCGCCATCATCGCATCGAACACGTCCCAGCATGTGGATAAGCTGTGGATATCTTCGGCCATCACGACGCGCGTGCTGAGCAGCCGCATCAACCCCATTTGCGTCTGCCGGCACACGACGACGGAATGCGCGTCCTGGATCGCATCGAGCCACGCGACGGCATGTGCATGAAATTCGTGGCAGCCGTACACCAGCGCCAGCAGCACATTAACGTCGCACAGACGCCGCGTACTCGCCATCGTCCACCTCGTCCATCTCCGCCAGCGCCCGCTCCACCGCTTCCGCCGTCAACAGCCGCTCGGCATTTCCCGCGATGAGCGGGAAGTTCGCCCTCTTCAGCGGCTCCGCCGAAGCCGGCTTCTTCAGCGTCGCACTCAGCCCCTCCAAAATCAAATCGCGCAGCGAACGCCCTTCCACCGCCGCCTTGATTTTCGCCGCGCGCAACAGCTCATCCACTCTTTCCTCTGACTCTCTAATCACCGCAGCATCGGCACGATCGGGAACCAGTACCCTCGCAGGAACGGCGCATCGGCCTCCCGCACAATCTCGATCGTATAGGTCTGCTTCGTCGTCCCGTCCTGCGCCGTCACCGTCACCGTGATCGTGTTCACGCCCACCAGCAGAGTGCAATTGGACGGGCTCGTCGCCGGCGTGCACGTTCCCGGCGCCCCGGTGATCGTGTACGTCGCATTCGGGTTGCTCAGCGTCGGCGTCACCACCGTATTCGTCACATCGTTCGCGACGGCGGCTGTGTAGGCCGTCGTGCTCGACACGAATCCCGGAGCCAGCACCCCGGGGGAACTCATCAAATCGATCAGGTCGGCATCCGCACTCGGCGGCACCGGAACGATCACCAAAGCAGCCAGTTCGTTGTCAGCCGGCGTGCAGTACACGTAGCCGCCCGCAGTCAACACGCAGGCTTTTTCGTCCCCCATCGTGATATCCACCACATCGGTGATCACTTCACCAGACTGCATCATCATCGCGGTGGGAGTAATCACTAGATCTTCATGCCCAATGCCGATCTCACCGCCATAGTTGAACCCCCAGCAACGCACAGTTCGATCTATCAGGCGCAGACAACTGTCATAGGCCCCGCCCGTATGCTGCACCACACCGGTCAACGGCTGCAACGCAGCGTCGATGGTGTACGTCGGCACCAGATTGTCGAAATCGAGATCACCCGTCCGCGTGGCGTTTCCACTCAATTCACCGCCCCAGCACACTTCCCGGCCGGTATTCAGGATGGCGCAGCTGTGCTTGAATCCTCCCGATACGGTGATGACACCAGTCAGCAATCCGACGCCGTCGATGCCGTGCACCGACACCGGGCTCGGGCTTGCGCTGGAGGTGCCGTCGCCGAGGGGATCGTTGCCTCCCCAGCACTTCACTCCCGTATCGTCCATCAAGGCGCAAACGTGGTAGTTGGCGGCGCTCACCGCCTTCACATTCGACAGACCCGTCACGGTAACAGGGACGCTGCTGTCCGTCTGCGTGCCGTCACCGAAAACTCTCCTGGCATTGTCTCCCCAGCAGCGAACGACGCCGGCATTCATGCGTGCGCAATAAAAATCGTCGCCTGCCGAAATCTGCGTCACTCCGTGCAGCGCCGGGCCGCCGGCGGAATCCACCACTTGCACAGGCAGCGATGCGATGGTGCCCGGAACGATGGTCTGCCCATCTCCCAGCATTCCTTCACTGCCATTCCCCCAGCATTTCACCGTGGAATCGGAGAGCAACGCACATAGCCCGGAGCCGGTGCTCACCAATTCCACGACGCCGGTGATCGCAGCGCGCACCGGCGTCGTATGCACATCGGTATCGCCGACTCCGAGTGCACCGCTGTAATTGCCCCCCCAGCAAAGCACACCGGAATCCACCATCACTGCGCAAGTGGCCTGCGACGAGGCGGGACCCTGCTGCAGTTTTGTCACGTTCGCCTCATACGGCACCGGAAGTTCGGCCGGCCGGGCCGGCAGCGGCGTCCGGACCGCGTTCGCCGTCATCGGAGCCAGCATCAGTGCCATCCCTATCGCCAGAATTCCTCTCGAGAATCCGCGCAGAACGTCGTTTGGTATTTCCTGTTGAGTGTTCATTTTTCCCTGCCTGTGTGCGCGCTGCACGCCCAAGCAAACGCACACACAGGCAGGAAAGGACACTATTACGAATCAATACTGATGTAAATTATCAATATTGATAATCAGGCGGCGACGCCCCACACCTTTCCGCGACGACGGCGGCACTGGGTTCGCCGGCCACGGCTCTTCGAAGCGCTGGCCGAGTGGCGTGAACTTGCCCTGATTCAGGTCGTCGCCCCGGCCGGCTACGGGAAGACCACGCTCGGTTCCCTGTGGCTGCATTCGCTGCTGGAAAGTGCCGATGCCCCCGCCGCGCTCTGGCTCACCCTCGATCCGGAGGATTCCGACGCCTCGCTCTTCCTGCGTCATGTCGGTGACGTGCTGCAAAGGCACTTTCCCGCGCTCGGCGGTCTTTTTTCGCTCATCGATGCCCGGCAAATCACGATCCCGCAGCTGCTGCGCGCCGTTTTTCACGAAATCGGCGGCGCGCAGCAGCACTGCATCCTCGTCATCGACGACTATCACCTGATCAGCGCTCCCGCGGTGCACGATGTCGTCCAATCGATCATCGAGCTGGCACCACCGAACTTCCACCTTGTTCTGCTCTCGCGCACTCAGCCGCTGCTGCGCCTGCACCGCCTCTTCCTCGACCACCGCATCGCCATACTCGACGAACAGGCGCTGCGCTTCGATCACGACGAATTCGAGCATTTCACGCGCTCTTTCGCGGACAAAATCACCGACGAACAATGCGACGACATCGAACGGCAGGGGCAGGGCTGGATCGCCGTCCTGCATCTGCTGCTGCAGGCGGCGACGACGCACCCCATCGCCCGCGCGACGTCGACCAGCGCCGCCTTCATGCTCGACGAGTTCATCGAATCCGAAATCGTCGCGGCACTTCCGAACGACCTGCTGCACTTCCTTATCGACACCGCACCGCTCCCGGTCATCACAGCCGGGCTCGCCGCAGCCGTCACCCAGCAGCCGCTCGCCGTGTGCGAACAATTCCTGCGGCGCGCCGCCACTGCCAGCGTCTTCGTGACATCGATTGCTCCGGAACCGAGCTCCGCCGGCGTCCGCCTCCACCCACTTCTGCGCGACCGCCTCCTCCACCGGCTGGAGCGAGACGCGCCCCCTTCCCACGCGCTGCATCTTCGAAAACGCGCCGCGGCTCAGCTCGCCGCACAGGGCGACATCGACGCCGCGCTCACGCTGCTGCCCACACAAGAAATCGAACAGGCGACTGCCATCGTCTCCGCGGTGCTGCGCCCGGCGATCTGGCGGCTCGACCTCGAATCGGCCCAGCGCTGGCTGCGACACCTGCCCGACTCGATCGTCGATTCACACCCGCTTCTCGCCCGCGACGCCGCCTGGCTGAGCGTCCTGAGTGAGTCCCGTGATTTCCACCAGCGCATCGAGCGCGCCGCCGCCGCCGCCCCCGACGATCCGGATGGTGAAATCGCCGTTCTGCGAGCGCTCAGTCTGTATTTCCACGGCCGCCACCCGGAAGTCCGCGCTGTCCTCGACGCCGCCGCGCATCGCATTCGCAGCGACACCATCGCCGATGGATACGCCCACCTGACGCGCAGCCTCAGCTTCGACAAAGGCACCCCCATCGAACTGCGCACGGAAGCGCTCGGCGCCGCGATCAACAGCTTCGAAAATTCGCATTTCACGCTCGGCGCCGTCATCGCCGTCACCCTGCTCGGCGCGATCTACGCCCTCTACGGCGACGTCGCCGGCGCACTCGCCCACTACGACCACGCACTCGTCATGCTGCAGCGTGCACGCCTCACACGCAGCTCCATCGCCGCCGAAGTGCGCTGCGCACGCGGCGACCTTTCGTATTCGCTCGGCCGCATCGATGCCGCCCGCGCCGATTTCACGCAGGCCGCCGCCGATTCGGAGTTCATGCACTATCAGGCGCAGATCGGACTGCAGCTCTGCGACCTGGCACAGGGAATTCCGGTCCCCCTGGATCTCGACGTGGATACGCATCGGTGGTCGGCTGCCATCGCCGCCCGCAGCGCCGCACCGCAAATCGCGTGGATGCGAATTCTGCGTTCGATCCGCCTCGATCACCCCGAAGAAGCATGGAAAACCATCGAATACCTCGGCTTGCAACCGTCTCAGCTGCAGCCAGAAGATCCGGACCTGCTCTGGCTGAGCGTGCTCGCCGGCACGTTGTGCGGCAAACGCAATATCGAACAGATCGCTGTGCTGCTGCCGCAGTTTCGTGATCGCATGTACGCCAGCCGACATCTGCCGATCGCCTGGCGTGCGCATGCGCTGTGCATCATGTTGTATCTGCAGATCGGACGCCACGCCGACGCCCTCGCGGAACTGCGCATCCTGCTCCCCGCCGTCGAAGCCAGCAGCCTGTGTCGGGTCGTCGAGGATTTCCCGGCGCTTCAGCCACTGCTCGCCCGATGTCTGGATCTGTCGCAGCGCAGGCTGCCGTTCGACATCAGTGCCCGCGAAGCGCGCGTGCTGGCGCTGCTCGCCGCCGGCCACAGCACGGAGGAAATGGCCGCCGAACTCAACGTCGGATTGGCCACCATCCGCGCACACCTGCGCAATGCGTTCACGAAGCTCGGCGTGCACAATCGCGCCGCCGCCATCCACGCCGCCCGCAAAGCAAACATCGTCTAACAGCAACCATCAAAAAGGGTCAAATTTCACCATCGCCTACGCCTTGCCCCCTTGATTTCGCTTGCATATTTTTCGATGTGTAAAATTACCTCCATCCGCAGCGACGCGAGACGCGCGCGAACACGAAGTCCAGAGAGCCGGTGGGTGGTGCGAACCGGTCGACGTGAGCGCAAACGCTTCCACTCGCCGAGCCGCCTGCGATGAGCAGGCCGCCCCGTCCCCGTTATCGGACGCACGAGAAGCAAGTCAGGTGGCACCACGCGCGCCCGTCGTCCTGATCGGACTGCGGGCGCGTTTTTCGTTTTCACTCCGACTTTCTACTCTAACTCTCCATTCTTCCCATGCTCGACATCAATCTGATCCGCAAGGAACCCGACGCCGTCCGCGCCATGCTCGCCGCACGCGGCAGCGCCGCCGATTCGCTGGACGCCATCCTCTCGCTCGACGTGCAGCGCCGCGAAATCCTCTCGCAGAGCGAGGTGCTGCGCGCCACCCGCAACGCCGTCAGCAAGGAGATCGGCCGCATGAGCGACCCGGCCGAACGCGAGGCGCGCAAGGCCGAAATGCGCCGCGTCGGCGACGAGATCGCCGCGCTCGAGGCCGGCCTCGGCCACGTCGAAGCCCAGCTGGCCGAACTCACCGCCTCGCTGCCCAACATGCTCGATCCGCGCACGCCCATCGGCCCGGACGAGGATCACAACGTCATCCTGCGCACCGAACAGGGCTCCGCCCCGGCGCTCACGTTCGAGCCGAAAATGCACGATGAACTCGGCGTCTCCCTCGGCATGATCGACTTCGAACGCGGCGTCAAGCTCAGCGGCTCTCGCTTCTACGTGCTCAACGGCTGGGGCGCCCGCCTGCAGCGCAGCCTGATCGCCTGGATGCTCGATCTGCGCCAGGAACAGGGCTACTCCGAACGCTACCTGCCCTTCATGGTCAAGCAGCAGACGCTCTTCGCCGCCGGCCAGCTGCCTAAGTTCCGCGACAACCTCTATCACGACGCCGAAGAGGACTTCTGGCTCGTCCCCACCGCCGAGGTGCCGCTCACCAACCTGCACGGCGACGAAATCCTCGACGGCGCCGACCTGCCGCGCCTCTACTGCGCCTACACGCCCTGCTTTCGCCGCGAAAAAATGAGCGCCGGCAAGGACGTGCGCGGCATCAAACGCGGCCACCAGTTCGACAAGGTCGAAATGTACGCCTTCACCCGCCCCGAGGATTCCGACGCCACACTCGAGAAGATGCGCGCCGACGCCGAGGAAACGCTGCGCCGCCTCGGCCTCACCTACCGCGTCAAACAACTCTGCAGCGGCGACATCGGCTTCGGCTCGCGCATCACCTACGACCTCGAAGTGTGGTCGCCCGGCTGCCGCGAATGGCTCGAAGTCAGCTCGGTCTCCAACGTCGGCGACTTCCAGGCGCGCCGCGCCGGCATCAAGTTCCGCCGCGAAAAAGGCGCCAAACCCGAATTCGTCCACACCCTCAACGGCTCCGGCCTCGGCCTGCCGCGCACCGTCATCGCCGTCATGGAAAACTACCAGCAGGCCGACGGCTCCATCGTCGTGCCCGAAGTGCTGCGCGAGTACGTCGGGACGGACGTCATCAGATAATGGACCCCATCCTCCTCATCGGCGGCTTCGGCTCACACTGGAGCGACTACCGGCACGGCGCGCGCATGCTCAGCCACGTGAGCGGCCGGCGCGTGTTCATCACCGGCATCAATAGAGTGTCGTGGCTGGTGGGCGGCTTCGTCGATTACAGCCTGATGCTCACGCGCGTGCACCACGCCGTGCAGCATGCGCTGGCCGCCACCGGCGCGGAAAAGCTGATCATCGTCGGCCACAGCGCCGGCGGGGTCATCGGCCGCGCCTACCTCGGCGACCGCGCGCTGCGCCCGCATCAGCCGGCCTACCGCGGCCACGAACGGGTCACCCGCCTGATCACGCTCGGCTCCCCGCTGCGCGCGCCCGAAGACGCCAAACGCCCGGGCATGGCGCAGGCCGCCTGGGTCGATCGCACTTACCCCGGCGCGTACTACCCGCAGGTGCAGTACCTGACGGTGTGCGGCCACCGCATCGCCGGCAACCCCCGCGGCACGCCGCGCGAACGCGCCGCCTTCACCAGCTACGAATGGGTCAGCACCGTCGGCGACCAGTGGGGCGACGGCGTGGTCCCGCTGTCGATCGCCACGCTCGACGGCGCGCCCTCCCTGGTCCTCGACGGCATCGGCCACGGCCCGAGCTGGCCGCGCTGGTACTTCAGCACCCCGGCCATCGTGCGGTCGTGGTGGGAGCGGGCAGAGAGTCATAGTAGAGAGTCATAGTGGAGAATTTGAGCCTGCAACGGTCATACTCTCTACTATGACTATTTACTATAACTCTCTACTATGACTTCCTCCGCCTCCCCCATAACGCCACCGCAGGTGCCAGCAGCAGCGCCGAGAGGCTGATCGCCGCGCGCACGCCGTAGCGCACGCCGACCCAGCCCACGCCCGGCCCGCCGGCGATCTGCCCGAGCGCGTTGCCCTGCCCGTACATCGACAGCACCGTCGCCCGCACCGCCGAGGGGATGTGCTGGTTCAGCCACGCGCTCTGGAGCGGGCGCAGCAGCGCGGTGAACGTCACCCGCAGCACCAGCGCCGCCGCCGCCCAGGCGAATCGGCCGGCGAAGGCGAATCCCAGCGTCGCGGCGATCGTCGCGGTGTTCAGGATCATCAGGATGCGCGCCGTGTGCGTGTGCGCGCTCATGTCCAGCCGCCGCCGCGCCGCCTCCAGCAGCGTGACGCTCAGCAGCACCATCGCGGCGTTGAAGAGCGCGAACCATGCAATCGGGTCGAGCACACCGATGCCCGGCAGCGACAGCTCCGGCAGCGTGAAGTTCATCAGCAGATGCGCCTCCCACAACCGGTCGAAGCCCTCGCTGGCCGCGCCGAAGAGGAATTCCACCGCCAGCAGCAGCAGCAGCACCGTCGACGCGCGCACGGCCGCCGCGCCGCGCGTGAACGTGTGCGCCATCTGCGCGAACGTCGAACGGTCCTCGCGCGGCGTCGGCTGGAACCCGTGCTCCGGCATCAGGACGAACATCGCCGCGAACGTCGCCGCCAGCAGCGCCCCGCCGGCGAAAATCGGCGCGGCGTAGCCGAACCACGTCGCCAGCAGCACCGCCGCGCCGCCGCCCGCCAGCCCGCTCACCCGCCCGATCTGCTCGGCGCGCAGCAGCACCAGGCCGACGTTCTCCGCGCCCACTTCGTCGGTGATCCACGCCTCGTACGCGCCGCTCAGAAACGTCTCCCCGACGCCGCGCACGATTTCCGCGGCGATCACCGCGCCGAACAGCGGCAACGCCCCGGTCAGCATGTAGCACGCGCCCACCAGCACGCCGCCGATCACCACCGACAGCTTGCGGCTTACCGTGTCGGCCAGCACGCCGGTCGGCACTTCGAACAGAAAGCACGTCGCCTCGACCACCGTGCCGACCAGCACGAGCTGCAGCGGGTTCATGCCGATGTCGCGCACGTAGTAGGCCGTCAACCCCAGAAAGATCAGCCCGCGCGCGAATGCGTCGAGCATCGTCGCCGTCAGGTACGCGCGCCGCGCCGGGAGAATGCCGCGCGAAAGCATTACAGGCCTTCGCCCTCCCACAGCTTCGTCGCCAGCCGCAGCGGGTCGCC